>JBEKWX010000296.1:0-5685 GCA_049512675.1 Terriglobales bacterium
AAGCTAAGGTTCGCCAGACCCGGCCGCCAGAGCGTGGTGTTCTTGAAGCGCGGAAAGGACTGGTAAGCGAAGCCCATCACAAACATCCCTACCCAGCCGAAGATCATGGCGTGCGCGTGCGCGTGGATCGAAGACAGGAGGCGCAACTGCAGGAAACTCTTCCCAAGCGCGATTTGAAGCAAGTTGATTGCGCCCCACAAGCAGCCGACGGTCAACACGATTGCTACACCAGCTTTGAAGAAGCGGCGATAGATGTAGTCTTGCAGGGTCTCCTTGTACACATAGGGCTGGGAAGATGGACTCTCTAGCTCAGTGTTGATCTCGCGCAGCAGTTCATCCACGTTCGCCTGATGGACCGCGGCGAAGAACGCCAAGGGCTCACTGGGACCATGCTCGCCGCCGCAGCCCTTCAGTCCGTGGCGATCAAAGATGCGTCGCGCATTCGGACAGAGCTTCACGATCTCTGCCACGCTTGTGTTTCCGGTGATCTTGTTCATGGTTTCCCTACCCTTTTCCCAGACTGTAAAGATCATAGGAGCCGGCCAAAATTGCGCCGATGACTTATGTCACGGTTCCCAAACCGACCGGCAAGGCGGGGCTTGGTCTTCAAAGACTTCCTTTCGCAGACGCCCGCACCTCCACCCCCAGCATTCACTGGACGACCACCACACCCTTCATGCCGTTGGCTTCATGCAGCGTACAGACGTAGCGGTACACCCCAGGAGCTGTAAAGACACGGGCGAAGGTCTGGCCCGGTTGCATCAATCCTGAATCGAATGGCTTCCCATCGTCGACCACGTTGTGGATGACTTCCGAAGAGTCTTTCCAAGTCACTTTCTGGCCGACCTTAATGACGATCTTTGCCGGCATGAACGCCATGTCGCTCATGCCCACCGTGAGCGGGGCCACAGTGCCAGCCCCGGCAGCCTTTGCCAACGCTTTTCGAAGAAGAGCAGGCGTTACCTTTGCAGAGCAGTTGGGCGCAAGTTCATCAACCGTGTTCACCACGAAACTGGGAATACTGGGGTCTTCCACAGCGACTACGCTGCCCAACTCTCCAGTTACATGGATGAGACGATTCGCATTTTCAGAAAACAACAAGGGCCGTGCCTCCAAGCGATAGGTCTTGGTTGACTGGAAGACCTTAAGCATCGCTCTACCGTCGTTCAGCAATGTCAGGCATCCGTTAAGTTCCGTGGGGCCAGGGGGTGCCGGCTTCAGTGCCGACACGGGATGCGTAAGATTTGACCCACGTGGGTGCTCGGCCTTCGCAGATACCATGTGCATTGGCATCGAGCGCATGGGGTTTGGAATCGCTTCTTCTTTTGCATCTGCTGGACGCGTGGAAACTCCACGAGTGGCCGCTAAACCGGCGTCGCCTCCGCCCGAGGATCTTGTTGTGTCCGCCTGGCTCATACCGGTTACCCAGGCGATGGATGCTTGTGAGCCCGAGGCGGACTCGGCTGGCCCGTCATGCATGAACGCGGTGTTCTGTGCGCCGCGGACCTCAAAGACGGCCATGAGACCTTTGGCCATCCTCGCCATGGCATGGTCCATCATCGTGAACTGTCCCGGCACGCTTGCCGTAAACTCCAGGATGGCCGCACCACCCGGTGGAACGCTCGTGGTTTGAATTCCGGTGAGCGGAGGGGAAGTCAGTGAACCCAGCTCATAGTCGCGCGTGAAGATTTCCCCAACGACATGCAGGGACGATGTGTCATTGGGGCCCGCGTCGCCGAAGAATACTCGCACTGTCTCGCCCACGTTGGCGCGCATCGGATGTTCTTTGGTCAGGGCATCAACTGCCCCATTGAATACGAAGTATTCGGGCGTTTCCTCCGTGAGCCTCGCATCACTGAACTGCTGCAACCCGGCTTTGCCCTTGGGCGCCGTTGTGTAGACTTCGCCCTGCATGATGTAGAACTCGTGGTCGGCGTGAGGCAGTCCACCCGCTGGCTCAACCAAGATCAGGCCGTACATGCCGTTGGCAATGTGTTCGGCGATCATTGGCGTACCGCAGTGATAGACAAACAGCCCCGGTGTTGTGGCCTGAAATGTGAAGGTCTTCGACTGTCCCGGGATCGCCTGCGAGAATGCTGCGCCACCGCCTGGGCCGAGTGCGGCATGGAAATCAACGGAATGAACCATATGGCTGCTGGCTTCATTGCGAAGAGTGACCTCCACCATGTCACCCTGCCTCAGCCGAATCATTGGGCCAGGCACCTTTCCGTTGAACGTCCAGTAGCGGTAGGTGGTGCCAACGGATGGATCCAGTTGACCGAGTACCTCCTCAGCTGAAAGTGTCACGTGGACTACAGCGGGCGCTCGGTTCGCAATTGGCGGTGGAACATCGGTCGGATCACGGACGATATCAACAGTATTTGCGATGGTCTTCGCCCCTGGCCTCTGGTTCGCCGCAGGCTGTGCCGGTAAACGTTCGGGTCCAGTTATCATGAACAGAAAAAGCAGGACACTGAGAATCACTTTCATGAATGGAATTTCGTTATGAGTTCTTGTTTCCATGTCCCATCTCTTCCCGTCGGCCCAACCTTTCTCCTCTTTGGGATTCTGGTTTGCCGGCTGACTTATACTTGTATCGGGAGGCGAGAGGTTTCAATGGAGCATTCGTACTACGCCAATAGGCATTTGTCACAGGGTGAGGTAAATGCTGGAGAGTGAACTATTTGCCCTGCTCCAACGAACGACAGACGCAGCTTTCTCAGTGACCGAAGAGGGTGGAATCATGTCCTGGAACAAAGGGGCTGAGAAGCTTTTCGGGTATCCGGCTACTGAGGCGATACACAAGACGTGCTACGAAATACTGGAGGGTATGGGGCCATTGGGCACACGCGTGTGCCATCAGCATTGCAGTGTGGCCGAATGCGCTGGTGGCAGCACGGAAATCCCGAACTTTGACATGAGTGTGAAGACCCGTTCTGGGCAGCGATTGTGGATCAATATGTCCACACTCGTGTTCGACAACCAGCGAACCGGCCGTCGGCTTTTAGTGCACCTTGCTCATGACGTCACAGAACAGAAAAAGAGCGAGGAGTTGGTGCACAAGGTGCTCGATCTATCGAAACAGCTCAGTTCGCTCGGCGAGATCTCAGTGCGTGCAGAGCCAACATCTCCCCTGTCCGAACAAGAAAAACACATCCTTCGCCTGTTCGCCGAGGGCAAGGACAGTGATGAGGTCGCCCGCACTCTGGGCATCAGCCCGCAAACGCTCCGCAACCACCTCCATCACATCAACCAGAAGCTGCGGACTCACAATCGCCTGGAAGCGGTCATGAATGCCATCCAACGGAAACTGATCTGAGAGTCACTCCCTCAGCGACCCGATTTGGGGTCCTGCCGCCCGATCACATATACGTCATGTGCACAGTACACCTGTCTCATTCCAGACGCGGTTCTGCAAGAGCCAAATAGGGCCTGAGCGCTTCCTCTGCTCACGGGAGTTGTCGTCATGATTTCTCACTGCGCTAACCCGCGTTGCACGCTAAGTAACCTCGCTAGTCCATACAAGCCGAAAGATCTACGTACCGTAATCCGTACCGCGAAAAAACGCGTTATCCTGCAGGCAGAACTCGAACGACGGGATGGAATCACAGGGCCCGGTGAAATCATCGGAGGTTGCCAATCATGCCAAGAAGATCACGACAGTGGGAATCCCGTGGCAAGTGCCCACTAGAAGCTGACGCCAAGAAGACCATTCCAATTGATCATGCAACCGCCGAAGCCATTGCGCAACAAAAGCAGTTGTTCCGAGAAAAGTTCGGACGCGAACCGGGACCGGAGGATCCACTGTTCTTTGATCCCGATTCCGCAGTCCCTGAAGTTCTCAGCGTTGAATCACAGGAAGAAACCTGGAGAGCTCTCGTGCAGGCAGCCGGAGAGTCTGGGATGGACCCCGCTCTGGTCTACGCGATGAACAAAACGGGCCGGATCGTTACCGAACAGAACATGCGGTTCCTGACGGATGCCGACATCCAAGAATGGAATGACGCTGTTGACGAGTACCACCAGATGATGGGATCGGGCGATACTCAATAGCGACCCTGCCGAGAGCGCATGGGATTGAACATCTGCCCGACGCCAGCCTTTTCAGGGCCTCCTACCGAATAGGCCAAGTGGTTTGGAATCAGCGGATATCACTGACGGGAAAGAGCTTATGCGGTATGCCATTTGGGATGGCTGAGGATGGTTTGGGCTGTTTTCGGCTGTTCGATGTTCGCGTATGGTTCGCGTCGCCTGTCGCAAGATGTGGTCACAGCCAGAATGCGGTTAGGCCTGTGCCCGGAGCAGCAACAACTCGCAACGGACTCCCCGCATATGCCGCTATGTTGAGATGAATTCCCTGAAGTCCAGTATTCCAAGGCATTTTCGTATAGCCGTTCTCGCGCGCCAGCTATTGGTAGCTATCGTACTATTAGGTTGCACAGGGCGCTAATACGACGTGGAAGTAGACACAGAATTCCCGGAGTCGCTCGTGTTCGAACAACTGTCGGGGCAATGTTTTCTCAGGTCAGCGCTTGATACGCGAAGCTGGGTCGCCGAACAACATTGAAGGTATCAAGAAATCGAATTTCATTATTTTGGTCCGCATCCGCGACCGCTTCTGCAAGCAATTCGGTGGGACGATTGCAGTCCCATAGCGGATGCACAAAGATTACTTGCTTGCGCCCGATGATACATCCGGGCAGGCGTGCGAAATCCCGGCTCCTACCACCAAAGGAGAGTGCGAACGAATCCCGAAGGGAACTGGTCCACTCAGGCCATCCTTCGATTTCCGGCAGTGCGAAGCTACCATCAATACCGCACCGAGCTGTGACGGATGCAAGAATCCTCAGTGCGGCCAGACCGAGACGCCAGTCAAGTAGGCCGTGGTAATTCATGTTGCGATATTGCCGGAGACAGTCATAACACGAGGAATCGCATCTTGAACGATGCGAAGTCGCAACTATGGCACCGATAAAGGAGTCGTCGGGCGGATCGGCAGCAGTCGCGCCAGCAAGAATGTTTCCCAGGTTTTCGGATAGCCATTGTGTGAATCCGGCACCGTTGGCCAGGTGGTCGCTAAAAACGATTTCGCCCACGAACTGGTTTTGCGGGGTCGCTATACGACGCAAATTGCTGATATCAATTTCCTCGGGATCAATATCAAGCTCTTCGCCGACCACTGAACGCAACATAAAAGCTGCTGAGAAGTAGGCTGCCCTTATTGCTGCACTTTGAATGCGCCCGACCAATGGGTCAAGGCACAGACCGACAGGCGGGGCACCGGGGCTAACACGTGCGACATCTGTCGTCTTCGGTGCCGCAAGCGCTACCTCTTCGTTTACACCTAGGCCGGTGAACTGAACGCCAATCTGGGTATTCTGATAACGTTCATCGATCCACTGGCCATCGAACCGGTTCCGTCCATTGGCGAGGGACGCCCTACCCACGGCACCCCGGAATAGCCGTCCACGGCGAGTGTTCAACCGGAAGACCCGGCCAGCAGGAGTAAAAGCTAGCTGAGTGTTTGTGCCGGCAAGAGCTTGAGGAATGGCCGAATCAGACTGCGTGACGATACCCGAACCGCTTACCAATATCTCGACGTCCTCTTTGGCGTCCTCTCCTGAGCCGAGCTCAGTGCGAAAACCAAGGGGCACAACAATTTCAAACACCCTAAAGCCTGGTGTC
>JBEKWX010000297.1:0-5062 GCA_049512675.1 Terriglobales bacterium
ACCGTCTCGCCCGGTTTCACCACGTCCGCCGCAGTTCTCACTCTCTTGGCCCATGACATTTCGGAAATATGAATCAGACCTTCGATGCCCGGCTCGATTTCCACAAATGCGCCGAAATCGGCGATGCGGGTAACCGTGCCTTGCACCCGTTCTCCTGCCTTGTATTTGTCGGCAACGGCGTTCCACGGATGCGGCTGAAGCTGCTTCATACTGATCGCAATGCGGTGCTTGTCCGAGTCGATCTTGATGATCACGGCTTCAATCTGCTGGCCCGCAGAGAGCACGTCAGACGGCTTGTTGACGCGACGCCATGAAATTTCTCCGACATGAAGCAAGGCATCCGCGCCGCCGATATCGACGAACGCGCCGTAATCGGTCAGGCTGCGAACCTCGCCTTGCACGGTGTCGCCTTCTTTGAACTCCGAGAAGCGGCGCTCCTTGCCGGCGCGCTCTTCGTCTTCCGCAATGGCGCGGCGATCGACCACCACGTCTTCTTCTTCCACATCGAGCTTGATGATGCGGCAGCGGATTTCCTGCTCGACCAGCTTCTCCATTTCCAAGGCGTCGCGGGTCCCGCTGCGCGACGCGGGCATGAAGGCGCGCACTCCGATATCGACGCTCAACCCGCCCTTGATCACGCCGGTTACGGTGCCGATGATCGTCGACTTCTCGGCGAAAGCTTTTTCCAGCGACGCCCAGTCGGTCGGGCGCTCGACCTTGCCGCGCGTCAGTTCGTAATAGCCTTCCGGATCCCGCCCCTTGATGGTGACTTGCACTTTGTCGCCGGGCTTCGCCGGCTTGTCCGCCGGGAACGCCGAGAGCGGCAGAACGCCTTCCGTCTTGAATCCGATATCGAGAACGATGGAGTCGGCGGTCACGGCAATCACCGTTCCCTCGCGGCCCTGAGCCCCCGCTTCGCGCTTGCGGGAATGACTGTGCTCGTACGCGGAGAAAATATCCTTGAATGATTCAGCCGGCACTGATTCGGCTGGCTCGTCGGCTGGCGTGGATTCCGCAGTGTCCGCGTTGGAAGTGTTTGGCTCCGACCTGTCGGGATTGGACGGCACGGGATTGGACGGCATTGGACTGGACGGCATTCAATTGGACATGGGAGGTTACAGCGCCTGCGACATGATCCGTGTTTCAGGATAACACCAGTGAGCAATCCGTATTTACGTCAGAAGCCAGCCGCTGCTGCCGCGGCCGTGGGGTGCAGTCCAACAATCTGATCTACGTTAGTCATCTTCAATACCTCTTCCACATGCGCGGTGGCGCCCGCCAATCTCAGTTCGCCTGCTGCCTTCTTCATTTTGCCCGCAGACATCACGATAATCCCGATCCCAGTGCTGTCAACGAAGGTTACGCCGGCCAGGTCGAAAATAACTTTCTTCCGTCCCTCACCCACCAGGCTTTCGACGGCCCATTCCAGCTGCTTGCATTCCCTGCCGAGCGTGATTCTTCCCGCAATTTCCAGCACAACAATGTCAGGGTCCACAAGCTTGGTCTGAATCTCCAGCATAAGCAAGGCTCCTTTTCGGGCAAGTTTTCCGAGCTATGCACTGGCATCAAAAACTGCCGCTAACGGAAACCGCTGAACATGACGACATCGGCATCGTTGTAGCGCGCGCGGGTGACGGCCAATTTCTTGCCATCCCGCGACCACGCATAGGCGGGCACAAGAGCTGGCTCGGAATCGAAGTGGGTCAACTGCACCGGAGCCCCGCCAGCCAGCGGCTGCATGTACACATTCTGCGTGTTCCCCGTCGTATTGTGCACATAAGTGAGCGCGTGCCCATCGGGCGTCCATCCCAACTGATAAAAATTGTACGTCGCAGGCACCGCGATTTCCTGTACGGGCGCGCCGCCCTCCAGCTTCTGCACAATCAACTTTGACTTTGCGCCGGCTCCCTGTCCCTCAATCTTGCCGTACGCTAGCAACGTGCCATCGGGAGAAACTGCTGGGCCCGAAGAAATAGTTCCGCGAGCCAGTTCCACTGGGGCGCCCCCATCGGTTGAGACCTTGAAAATACGTGCCACGCTATCGGCGGCAACGAATGCTTGATAAGCCGCCCATTTGCCGTCTGGCGTACAGGAAGAACTCCTCTCAAACTTTCCAAAGGTGAGTTGCTTCAACTCTCCGGTCGCGACGTTCAGCCGCCACAACTGCACCTGGTTGTCTTCGGACAGTATGGTAAGCATCACCATATCCGCTGCACCGCAGGCCGCTACATCCGCAACCCACGGTTTGCTCTCCAGCAGGTGAGTCCTGTTGGTTCCGTCAGCGCCGGTCACGTAGGCATGGCCCGCGGAATCAACTTGCAACAATTTGCCCGCAGCCGTCCATGACAGGGAGTAGCCGGTCGCTTGTTCGGTCGAGATTGGAGCGAGCTTCCAGTCGATTTTGTCATTGATCACGGCTGGAGAATCGCCCACATAAATCGCGGCCTGCTGACGCTCCTGGGTGGTAACGAATGACTTACCGTCCGCCGTAACGCTGAGCGACTGGTACCGGCTCAGGTCGTTGCTGATTTTAAACGGCTCCCCATTGGGATATGGCTGAAACCAGATCTGCGGGCGCAAACCAGTCGATTTTTCCGCCCCAATGAAGAACAGCCCCGAGGAATCGGGCAGCCATGCCAGGCCTTCAACGAGCATGGGCATGGGAAAGCTCTTGACCAGCTTTCCTTCTGGCGTGAGCACCAGAATGGATGAAAGAGTGTTCTTTCCCAACCCCAGGGCGCTCACAGCGATGAGGTCGCCCGACGCCGACCATGCGGGGTCCGTGACAAGGCCTCTAATTCCGGACTCATGCCGGAGGATAACGTTTTCAGCACTGCCATCCGCATTTGCCACCAGCAACTGATCCTCACCCTTTTCCTGGATGGAGCGCCGATACACCATGCGCTTGCCGTCAGGTGAGAACACCGCCGCGCTGCCTACGTCGCTCACGATCTGACGCGATGCTCCACCCAGGGCAGGCACACTATAGAGATTCACGTTGTTTCCGTTGGCCGGGTCCCCGTGCGTGTAAAAAAGATAGTTGCCGTCCGGCGTGAACGTGGCTCCAAAGCCAAAAAATCCGGTCTGCGGCGGAACGACCGTAACCTCGCTGCCCGTGATCACCTGTTTCACCCGCAGGCTGCGTTCCCCTTCCCGCCTCCCATAAGCCACCAATCGGCCGTCGGAGGAGATGGTGGCGATGCCTATAGCCTGTCCGTGGTCGGTCAGCGGACGGATACTGATGTTGCGGGTATCGATCGCCGGTGTGTTCTTGCCCAGAAACTTGTAAACGCCAAATGCCGCCGCGATTACCAGCGCCAAAACCGCCACAGCGGAGACGATCAGTGTGCCCTTGTGCCGCCGGGCTTCGGCGACCAACACGGAACTGGACGATGCCGCACCAGAGGCCGCGACACCAGAAACCGATGCACCAGAGGCCGAAGACGCGACGGTCGCAGACCCGGAGGCGTGAGCTCCCGACTGAGAAGACCCCGATTGAACCGCAGCAGAAGTTCCGCCCGGCACCGCTTCCGTCGCCACCCGGCCTGATTCCGTCTCCCGTTTCAGCCGCTTCAGGTCGGCGCGCATGTCGGAAGCGTGCTGATAACGCAAATCCCGGTCCTTCTCCAAAGCCTTGTTGATGATCCGCTCGAACTCGGCGTGAACTTCCGGATTCAGACGCACGGGAGCCGTCGGCGCCTTATGCAGGATCGCGTCAAAAATATCGCCCGAGCTTTCCCCGCGGAACGGTACCATGCCCGTCGCCATCTCGTAGAGAACCGCGCCGAATGAGAACAGATCCGTGCGCGCGTCCAATTCCTTGCCCCGCACCTGCTCCGGCGACATGTAGGCAACCGTGCCCAGCGTAGCGCCCGGACTGGTCAAATGCTGCTCGGTCAGCGCGGTTTCCTGGGCGGTTGCGCCCGCCGCATCGGCAGGCCGGCTGCCGCCGAGCGTCAGCTTGGCCAGTCCGAAGTCGAGAATTTTCGCGTGACCACGCTTGGTCACGAAAAGGTTCGCCGGCTTAATATCGCGGTGGACGATTTGCTCCGCGTGCGCGGCATCGAGAGCGTCGGCAATCTCGATGCCCAGCGACAGCGCGGTTTCAATCTCCAGCGGCCTCGCTCCGATGCGGTGCCGCAGCGTCATCCCGTCAAGAAATTCCATGGCGATGAACGCCTGGCCGTCCTGCTCGCCGATGTCATAAATTGTGCAGATGTTGGGGTGATTCAGTGCGGACGCAGCCTGCGCTTCGCGTTGAAAACGGGCAAGCGCCTGCGGGTCCCGGGCCACGTCTTCGGGCAAGAACTTGAGGGCGACAAAACGATGCAGCCGCGTGTCCTCGGCCTTGTAGACCACGCCCATGCCGCCGCCGCCCAGCCTCTCGACAATGCGGTAGTGCGAGATGGTTTGGCCGATCATTCGGGAGATTCCGGTTTTTGGCTCGCTTCATCTTACGGATGAGGCATCCGCTAGTCAACGAATGACGGGGAGAAGGGAAAGAGATGCTCTCAGAGACACTGTAACTGAAGAGTAAACATGAAAGTGAACGTCAAATTTACTGGGCTGCTGGGCGCTGGCGCGCACTTGGAATTGAGTTCCAGTTGAGCGTGCATGAGACGTTGACTGTCAGAGCCCCAGCCGTTTTCGGAGAAGAGAAAGGAGAGAGTTCAGAGCGCCCCCCGCCTTTTGTGCTGTAAAGCAGTCTCACCACTACAACAAAGGCTTCGTAACCGATCGGCGGATAATCGTGTGCCCTGATTGCCTCGATTAGCGCATCGTCGAGCGTCTGATGCATGAATTGAATGCTACTCCATCCATCACACTTCTGACGCGCCGCATGTGCACCTGCGATGGCCAACTAGATCTGGGCGGGATTTTGGTCGTGGCTTTTCAGTTTCGGAAATCGTAAATCTTGGCCGGGTTCTGAGTGTAATCGCGATTTGTCAACAGTTGACCACTCCGATGGGGGCAACATCACGGGTTGCTTGGGCGTAGACACTCTGAATCATTCGGCTTAGGAATGCCCATCCCATAGCTAGTTCCAAGGATGTCGTCAACG
>JBEKWX010000298.1:0-5037 GCA_049512675.1 Terriglobales bacterium
GTGCCCTCTCATCGCCACCTCTTTCTTGAATCCACCTTTTCCGGAAAACGACGGAGCCTGCATCCCAGATGTGCCGTTATCTCAAGTCCGACGTCCTGAAAGAGCCGTGAGCAGGCGGCCTGCGTAGACGACATGTAGTCCACGCACGAATCATCGACCTTCACGAGAGTCACCGAGGGAACGTGCCAGTTGCTCGCGAAGGGCCATGTTGTCAGCGCGGAGTTGGCTCATTTCAGTTCGGGTGGCATCGAGGCGTTGTCGTAGCGACTCCGATGATGCTCGTTGGACGGCGGGAAGGGCAGATCGGAGGGCGGCGGCGGAGGTGACACGAAGCCGAGTGATGGTGTCTCTGAGCTCAGGCTGGCTGTAGATCCAGCTGCGTGACACAGCGGCAGCTCTGGCGACGGCAGACACCGTGACGGCTTGGCCGGTCCGGTCGAGCTCTTGGAGCACGGCACGTGTGCGTTCGACGGAGACGTCGTGCCGCGCAGCGGCAGCCCTCAGCAGGTGGTGGGAGTTGTCGACCCGGCTCATGTGCGCGGCCCGTCCTCAAGAGCTTCAAGGGCAGGGATGATGCATTCGAGGCTGGCCTGGACCCTGCGGAGGTTGTCGCCCAGCCGGAAGTGGCCGTCGGCGTCGGCTCGGGCAATGAGACGACGATTGGAGTCGGCCTGTTTGCGGTGGATGTCGAGGAATTCGGGGGTGGTCTGGAAGTCCGGGCAGGTGAGGCAGGCGTTGGGATGCGGACAGTCCTGTTGGGGTGGTCGGCCGCAGTAGCCATTGGGGAGGGTGTCGCGGACCCGTGAGAGGTTGTGCTTGACCCATTCGGCCTCGGCGGTGAGAGCGTCGGGCTCGTAGTCGAGGTGCTCGCCGGCGGTATTGATCCGCTGGCGGCAGAACTCCTTGAAGGCGTCGCGCACGGTGTGGTCGTGGATCGTGGCGTAACGGGCGGTCATGCGAGGGCTGGCGTGGCCGAGAAGCTTCTGGACGACGTGCTGAGGGACGCCGGCGTTGATCAGTCTTGTCCCAACGGTGTGCCTGAATTGATGCGCTTGGACGCGCACTGCCTGGCCGGTCTCGTCGTGCACACCGATGCGGCGCTGCCAGCTGCCGAGCTGACCCGAAAGGCTGCCGTGGGCGTAGGGCAGGTGACCGTCGGCATTCTTCTCGATCCCAGGGAACAACCACGGCGACCCATCCGGACAGCGCTCGCGTACGTGGGCCTGTTGGGCCCGGATGGTCTCGGCGGCCTTGGCGCTGAGGGGGATGAGCTGCTCGGCGCCGATCTTGGAGTTGGAGAAACGCAGGCAGGGCCAGCCGACGCTGTCGTCGATGAGGGGGTTGAAGGCGAGCTGGCAGGCGTCGCCGCCCCGCAGCCCGGTCTCTATGAGCAAGACGACGAGGTTGCGGACACTTGGGCTGGGGAGCAGGTCCAAGTTGGCGTCGGACTCGAGCTGAGCCATGACGAACTCGGGCACGAACCGGGGCAGGGGGTCCTCGGGCCTGGTCACCTCTTCGACGTAGAGCACGGCACTGTTGGCCAGGCCGGGCAGCTGGCCGTAACGGTGACCCCACTCGAGGAACCCGCGCAGCATGGTGAGCGTGAGGGAGCGGGTAGTCGTCTTCCACGGGCTCGACGCCATCCACGACAGATAGTCCTCCAACACCGCACGGGTCACGCCGGTGATGTGGATGACGTCGGGGTGTCGCTCGTCGAGGAACTCGGAGAACCGGGCCATGCCCTGGGCCATCGTGCTGATGGTGCCGAACGCCGCGCCCGTCGAGAGGCGGAACCGGCACCAGTGCTTGACCGAGTCGCGCAGCCACGTCTGTCTGATCGAGGTGAACCAGGCGGAGTCACGCCCTCGCCGGGCCGAGACGCCGAGGTCGACTGCGCGCCAGATATCACTGGCATAAGCGGCGTCGACGTCATCACCGCCTCCTGGGACAACACTCAGTCGAAGTGGCCGTGCGGGTTCGTTCATAGTCTTTCTCCTGTCTCGCCCCACACACCGGCCCGCTGGAGGGCGGCCCGAGTGTCGGCGACATCGAGATGCACGTAGGTCTGGCTCGTCGTGGTCGAAGACCGATGTGTGAGCAGCCTGGCCACCACCTCGATCGCCACGCCCGAACGGATCAACTCGGTGGCATGGGTATGGCGGAGCATGTGAAGCGTGAAGGCGATCCCAGTGTGAGAGCGGATCCGACAAACGAGTCTCTCGACGGCCGGATAGGTCAGCGGGGCGCCGATCCGGCCTCCCCACAGGTTCACGAAGACGTAGTCGGAGTCCACGTCGCCGTACTCGTGGTGCATGTAGTCCGAGTAGGAGCGCACCAGGCCGGCGGTGACCGGGACCACAGCCGGAGTGCGTAGCTTGGCCCGAGCGCCATTGGCGTTGTCGCCTCGGGGCACGATCCACACTTCTTTGTCCCGGCTCACGAAGTCGGCGTGGCGCAGCCCGAGGGCTTGGCCGATCCGCATCCCGGTCTCCGCCAACAAAGCCAGGAGGAACCGATCTCTGGCGTGTTCGGGGGCCGAGAGCACCGCAACCAGTTCTTCGTCGCTCAAGGTGGGTGGCGCCAGCCTCGGCACCGCCAGCTTGATCGGTCGTGTCGGCACCGGGCGCCCTTTGGTGACGTGGTGCAAGAACGGTTTGTAGGAGCCCCGGCCGACTCGGCGCCACGCCACCAGTTCTGCAGCGACATCGACACCCGAACGGGCCTGGTGTTCGTAGAAGCCGAACACAGCGGCGAGGTGACGGTTCACCGTGGCCGGCGAGCGCACAGCAGATCCGGTATCCAACACGATCACGTTGTCGGCCGGAGCGCGCAGCCAGGACACGAATCGGGCCACCTCGTTGATCCCGACGTCGGCCCACCCGATTTCGACCCGTCCGAGAAACTCGAACCAAAACTTCAAGCTCGTGGCGTATGCCCGCTGTGTGTTCGGCGAACGCTCCAGCGCCGAGAGGTACGTCAGGTAGGTCTCGACTGGTTCGATCGGATCACCGTCGTTGCCCAACACCGTCCAAGACACCGCTCCACTGACCGGCATCACAACCTGCTGGACGATCATCGGATCCAACAGAAAGCGAACACGTGTTCGTATCATCAATCAATGCTGTCGCTACGTCAAATGCGTCGCGCGCACCACTTGAGATAACGCGTCCACGACGCAGCGAAAAGCTCACGCTGGCTACATCAAAGACACCCTTCGAAGGACTTGAGATAAGTGCCGAAGTGTCCCACCTTCCCGGCAAACTGGGGCAGGGTCTAAGCCTGGATACACCGCGTAGCCACGAAGGTCTGGTGGCAACGGTGAGAAGGTCGCATTTTCCCGCGTCGCGTTCGGGGATCACGTCGAGTTCTGACTCAAGGGCGCCAGGGACCAGAGGTTCGTGGTTGTTGTGACTTGTCAGCGCGTGGGTGGTCGTCTGCGGCCGCGCCTCGCCGGGGAAGCGTTCAGGTGGGGGCGAACGCGACAGCTCGCAGATTGGCGAGAGCCGCGTCGAAGCGGTCGCGCCAGGGCCAGTTCAGCGGGCCACGAAGCGTCGGTCGGCCCGAACGATTCACGAGGCGCGCCGGAACGGCGAAGTACCGGGTCCGCAGCGTCTGGGCGACGACGAGGTGCTCGTCGTCGGGGACGAGGTCGCCGAGATTCGCCGTCCAGCGGATCAGGTTGTGGGCCAAGACGGCACAACACATCCATGCCGCGTTCGCCGAAAAGTTCCCCGACGGACAGTGTTCGAGTCCCGCACCTTCCTTGATGTCGTCGATGGCGAGCTCGACGACGGCGTGTTCGCGATGGAAAGCATCGAGGTCGACAGCCGTGCCCTCGAGGTCGGTGAGGAACCCGAAGTGGCGCCAGTCGGGCCACAGCGTCGCCTGGGGGCCGCTCAGCCGGGTGCGCCGGACGATCAAGCGCCGTCCCTTGTAGAGGGTTTCGGCGACGCCAGCTGCTCCGTCGGGCGTGTAGTCGATGCTGACCCAGTCTGACTCGGGGATCGCCGCGATCACCCTGGCCACGGCCTTGTTCGCGGTGTGAATGGCCATCGTGTAAGAGACCGAGTGAGCCGCCAAGACCTCGATGGTGTCGTTCGACCAGTAGCCCGAATCGAAGCGGACGACGATCTTGCCGGTCGCCCCCGCTCGGCGCACCCGTGCGATCATCTCCTCCACGAAGCGCTTCACCCCTCTTTGGGTGTTGGCCGAGCCCTTGCGCATCCGGGCGTGGAGAATCTCCCCGGTGGCTGCCCGAGTCGCCAACATCGGGTGATAGCCGAGCTTCTTGGTGTAGCCGTAGGCGGCACCGTGCTTGGCCTTCCCGCACACCTCGCAGATCGTCGAGTCAATGTCGATGACGAGGCGCTCGGCCCCGGGGCCTGCTCCTCGGTCCCAGGCCGCCTTGAGCGCGTGGCCAATGACAGCTTCGAGTTGGCGGACATGGCCGAAGGTGAAGGCACGAAGAAAGGTGCCCAGCGTCGAGGGTGCCATCACCCGGTGATCGAGAACCTTGGCTGTCGATCCCGCACGCAATACGTTGGCGTGGTCGATATGGGACGCCCCGGCCACCATGGCATGGACCAGGGTGAGCACCTTGCGACCCGGCCGGAAGCCCCCCGCCTGGCGGCCGAGACGGACGGTCTTGTCGATGAGCACCTCGAGACCGAGGCGCTTGACGAGAGTGGCCACCAGCACCAGCCCCGCGTTGGCCACGAGATTGGGCTCGTCGAAGGTCACGCCAATGCGGTCGATTCCGCGCGATACTGGCTTCACAGAAAGTGCCTCCCTTGTCGGTGAGAACTACGGCGTCAGTAACCGCAATTCTCCCAGCAACGGGGGCATTTTCCGCGGATGCGCGGGTGTCAGATCAGGTGGCTACGCGGTGTATCGAGGCTAAGACCGGCGGCGCATCGTCCTCGTGGCCTGGATCCTGGCCATCATCGGCATCACCGTGATCGCCCAGGTCGTGGGTACGCACTTCCAGGACAAGTTCTCCTCGGGCAACGTCCCGTCCCAGCAGGCGGTCGATATCTT
>JBEKWX010000299.1:0-5037 GCA_049512675.1 Terriglobales bacterium
GCGCCCATGACCCTGGTGGTCGGCGGCAACTGCGTCAAGGTGATCTCGTGGTATGACAACGAGTGGGGATACTCTTGCCGTGTCCGTGATCTGATCAACCTGATGTCGGCCAAAGGGCTGTAGGTTTCTGGTAGCGTCGTACCTGGATAACTGACGACGAACGACCAACGACGGAAAACCAACGTCGAATGACGGAGTGCTTCCCATGTCCAAACTTTCTATTCGCGATCTTCCTCTCAACGATCACCGCATCTTCATGCGCGTCGACTTCAACGTCCCACTCGACGACGGCCGCGTCATGGACGACACCCGCATCCGCGAAACCCTGCCCACCATCGAGTACGCTCTGCGTCACGGCGCGCGCCTCATCCTCGCGTCTCACCTGGGCCGTCCCAAAGGCAAGGCGAATCCAAAACTGAGTCTCAAGCCCGTCGCCGAGCGTCTCCGCATGCTGCTCGACAAGGAACTGTCGCGCGGCGAGAACGTCGGCTTTTGCCCCCAGTGCGTTGGGGCCGAAGCCGAAGAAATGGCGCTCAAGCTTGAGAAAGGCCAAGCCCTGCTGCTTGAAAACCTCCGCTTCCACGCCGAAGAAGAAAAGAATGACGAGAATTTTTCCAAGCAGCTCGCGAAGCTTGCGGAGTTCTATGTCAATGACGCCTTCGGCACTGCCCATCGTGCCCACGCTTCCACGGTTGGCATCACCAGGTTCCTGCAGAAATCCGCCGCCGGGTTGCTCATGGAAAAAGAGCTGCAATATCTGGGTCGCGTCCTGCAAAACCCCGAGCGCCCGTTCGTCGCCATTCTGGGTGGCGCCAAAGTCAGCGACAAAATCGGAGTCATCCAGAACCTGCTCAGCAAGGTTGACGTTCTCATTATCGGCGGCGGTATGGCCTACACTTTCCTCAAGGCGCAAGGCGAATCCGTTGGCAAGAGTTTGGTCGAAGAGGACAAGATCGAACTCGCCCGCAACCTTCTGCAGCAGGCGAAAACTCACAAGCTCAAGTTCCTCCTGCCCACGGATCACGTCATTGCCGACCGCGTCGAAGCCAGCGCCTTGACCAAAATCGTCAGCCGCGGCGAGCCCATCCCGGCCAACATGATGGCCCTAGATATCGGCCCGCGATCGATCGAGGTGTTTTCCGAAGAGGTAGCCCGCGCCCGCACCATTGTCTGGAACGGCCCCATGGGCGTTTTCGAAGTGGCACCTTTTGCCAAAGGCACCTTCAAGATCGCCCATGCCGTGGCGGAAAATCCCGGAGCGGTTTCGATCGTGGGCGGCGGAGATTCCGTAGCCGCCGTCAAAGCCGCCGGCGTAGCCGACAAGATCACACATATTTCAACCGGCGGCGGCGCCTCGCTAGAATTTCTGGAAGGCAAAAAGTTGCCCGGCGTCGAAGCGCTAACGGATAAAAAATAGGTCTCCAGTGTCAGGTGCCAGGTGTCAGATCTCAGGTCTAGCTTTTGGCTCGTGGCTCGTAGCCTCCATGCTTCGTATCAGGGCATCGCTTTAGCGATGCCGAAAGCCGCATTTCACCGAGCGCCCCTTTAGGGACCGCTATGTCCGACTTTGCAGCCCGACTGACTTTCGCCAACGGCCAGACGCTCGAACTCCACGGCCCCGCCGACATTACCAAGGAGGCCACCGAAGCCATCGCGAACGCCGCCAACTCGTCTCTGCTCGGCGGCGGAGGCGTGGATGGAGCGATTCACCGGGCTGGCGGGCCCTCGATCCTCGGGGAGTGCAAGCGCATCGTGGCCCAGATCGGCACCCTCCCCGCTGGCAAAGCGGTTATCACAACCGGCGGACGATTGCCCTCCAAATATGTAATTCACACGGTCGGCCCAGTGTACCGAGGAGGCCAACAGCACGAGGCCGAGACGCTCGCCAGTTGCTATCGCGAGTCCATCCGCATCGCCGACGACCATGGAATCCGATCGTTGGCCTTCCCTTCCATATCGACCGGAGTCTTCGGCTATCCTGTTCACGAGGCCGCTGAAATCGCAGTTCGCACCATTGTCGAAGTTCTGCCGCCCTGCACCCATGTGGAGCACGTCCGTTTCGTGCTCTTCGACCTTGCCACCTGCAAAACCTACGTCCAGGCCGCCGAAAAAATTTTCCGCGAATCCCTGGCAAATTCCGTTATCTTCACAAAAGGTCCCCCATGAGAAAAAAACTCATCGCCGCCAACTGGAAGATGTACAAAACTCCCGACCAGACCCGTGACTTCTTCCGCGATTTCCTGCCTCTGGTCCAAGGCTCCGATCGCAACGAAGGGCGCGACGAAATCGTCGTCTGCCCCACCTACCTCTGCCTTGACGCCGCCGTCACCGCAGCCAAAGGATCGAACGTCGCCATTGGAGCCCAAGATCTCTACTGGGAAAAGGACGGCGCCTTCACCGGCGAAATCAACGCGGCGATGCTCGTCGCCGTCGGCGTCACCCACGTCATCATCGGGCACTCCGAACGCCGCCAGTACTTCGGCGAGACCGATGACACCGTCAACCTTAAGCTCAAGTCTGCGCTCGAGGCCGGACTCGTCCCCATCGTCTGCGTGGGAGAAGTGCTCGAAGAACGCGAAGCCGGGCTTACCGACGACGTGCTGCGCCGCCAGTGTCTCCGCGCCTTTCACAAGGTCTCGGCCAAGAAGGCCGTCAGCCTGGTCGTCGCCTACGAGCCGGTCTGGGCCATCGGCACGGGAAAGACCGCAACCCCGCAGATGGCCGCCGACGCGCACGCCATCATCCGAGCCGAAGCCGCCGAATCCTTCGGCCAGGAATTCGCCGACAAACTCCGCATCCTTTACGGCGGGTCCGTCAAACCGGAGAACGCTCATGCCCTGATGTCCGAAGAAGAAATCGACGGCGCTTTGGTGGGCGGAGCCTCGCTCGACCCCAAGTCGTTCGCGGCCATCGTGCAGTATTAGTAGCTAGCGAGGCCGTGGGTTCCTCCCCTGTAGAGACGCGGCAAGCCGCGTCTCTACGGGAAATCAGATTCCCTTAGTTGGAATGTTTGTCCTTGTAGATGCTCTTGCTGATCCGGTTCTGCTTATTGTGCGGTTGATCATGGCAACAAGACTCACACAAAAAAGACCACGCTCATTACCGAACGTGGCCTCTTACTAACTCACTCTATTACTTCCGATCTCTCGCCCTACGCTGCCGCTACCTTTTCTTCCGCCGCGACGGTATAGACCACAACCGCTTTCCTCCCGCCTTTCGAGACGGTGGCGCAGATCGAACTCAAGTTGACGCCCTTGGCGGCGAGCTTGTCCAAACATCCCGCCAGCGCGCCAGGCTTGTTGGGCAACTCGCACTCCTCGGCGGCGGTTTCTTTGTAAGTGACGCCTGCTCCGTCCAGCGCTTTCTTGGCTCGGCGGGTATCCTCGACGACGAGTTCCACCGTGCCAGTCGTCCCCTGCGCTGTTCCGAGGAGAGCGAGAATGTTTACCTTGGCGCTCCCCAATGTGCGAGCGATCTCTGCAACTGTACCCGGTCGATTCTCAATCGAAATTGTGAACTGCTTGGTCTTGGCCATGTTGGCTCCTCCTAATGGCTTGCTGGCTGGGAATTATACGCCAGTGTTCGGAAGCGCGTACCAAGCATCCTCCGGCGCGAAGCAGGCGACCGGCGAGAGGGACATGTTAACCCTTAAGGTATTAACCCGTGTTCACTATCCCCCCCTCCCCCCTCGTTGGGGAATCATGGGGTTAGGGGGAGTCTTCCCGCCAAAATCCAGAGCGCACAGGACTTATTTTCAAAATATTCCGGAATAAGGAGTTAGTTGAATTTCTCGCTTTACTCTCCTGAAATTCATAGAAAACTGGCAGTTTCGGCGGCTTGCTGACGCCTGCTTACTGCCCCAATGAATGACTAACACAGGAGCGGCTTCGAGGACCGTCTTAGTTGACGAGCACACCTCTCCCCTTTCCCATCAGGGGATCATTGTCGCATTGGGCGAAGCTGGATGTCTGTGATGGCTCACACAGCTTGTTTGTGATGAAAAATCGCGAACAGGAGTGTCCGCTGTGGGGAAGTCAAAATCCCCGCCCTGCCGCAAAAAACGCGACAAGGGCGGGGCATCCTCGGGAGTTGAGATGAGGGAAAGGGTGGGCCAGCCCCCAACTACCTAGTCTCCCACACACGTGTGGGGCGGACACTCCTGTCCGCCGCCTTTGACCTTGGGTTGTTCTGGACTTTTTCGGACGCAAAGGACAAATTCTAAGTCAAAATCAAAGTCAAAAGCACAAGCAAAATCAAAGGCAGCGGACAGGAGTGTCCGCTCCACACGAACCGACCAAATCGAATGTCTATCCGTCACAGACAGCATCCGGCTCCCGAGGTTTGAATCAGCTGTGTCTTCACTGGGCCACAACTACAACTATCACCGCCGCCTGCCGCATCATCAGAAGGCCGACCGGGTAATCTTCGTGACATTTCGAAAGTTGAACCGCGAGCCGTTTGCGGCACATGCGCGCGATGTGATTCTTCAACACCTTGTACACGATGACGGAAAACGTCTCAAACTTCACGCGGCCGTCGTCATGCCCGATCATGTGCATATGCTGTTGACCCCGATGCGCGATCAGGAGGGTTGGCCTTACGCGTTGCCCGAGATTCTAAAGCTGATCAAGGGAGTATCGGCGCGAAGTGTAAACAAACTGCTGGGCGGCTCGGGGCCGGTCTGGCAGGACGAGTCGTTCGATCACGTGTTGCGGTCGGACGAGAGTTTCGCGGAGAAACTCGATTATATTCGGCAGAACCCAGTGCGGGGCGGCCTGGTGAAGAGAGCGGAAGAGTATCCATGGTTCTGGGTGGCCTACTAGAGGAAGTCAAATTCAAGAACAAAGTCAACGGCAGCGGACAGGAGTGTCCGCTCCACACGTACATAAAGGCGGAAAAGGCCACGCTCATTTCTGAACGTGGCCTTTATTTTATGCCGGCAACGACCTACTCTCCCACACACTTTCGCGTGCAGTACCATCGGCCCAGCGGGGCTTAACTTCCGTGTTCGGGATGGGAACGGGTGGAACCCCCGCG
>JBEKWX010000300.1:0-5020 GCA_049512675.1 Terriglobales bacterium
GAGAACTTGCCGGAGACGCACGCCGTCCTGAAGGAGTTGCGCCGAAAACTCGATGAAAACTTTCCCGGCAGAATGCTTCTGGCGGAGGCCAATCAGTGGCCCGCGGATCTTCGCCCCTATTTCGGGGACGGAGATGAACTCCACATGGCGTTTCATTTTCCCCTGATGCCTAGGATGTTCATGGGGCTGAAATTGGAAGACCGCAAGCCCATCACTGAAATTCTGCAGCAGACCCCGGAAATCCCGTCCTCATGCCAGTGGTCCCTGTTCCTCCGCAACCATGACGAGCTAACGCTGGAAATGGTAACGGACGTGGAACGCGACTACATGTATGACTCGTACGCGGCCAGCAAGACGATGCGTCTGAACCTCGGAATTCGCAGGCGGCTCGCTCCTTTGCTCGACAATGACCGCAGGCGCATAGAGTTGATGAATGGAATGCTGATGTCCTTACCCGGCACTCCCATCATCTATTACGGCGATGAAATCGGAATGGGCGACAACATCAATTTAGGCGACCGTAATGGAGTGCGGACTCCGATGCAGTGGAATGGCGAGACGAACGCCGGCTTTTCCACTGCGCCCCCGGAGCGTCTGTATGCCCCCCTGATTCAGGATCCTGTGTATGGTTATCCCGCCGTGAACGTCTTGCGGCAAAAAGCGAGCGAACATTTGCTCCTCAATTGGATGCAGCGCATCATAACCGTGCGAAAATCAACCGCGGTGTTCGGCAGGGGATCGATTGAGTTTCTCTACCCCGCCAATCACCGAATCCTGGCCTACGTGCGGCGGCTGGGCGACGAGGCCGTCCTCGTGGTCAACAATCTTTCCAGCAGCGCGCAAGCTGTAGAACTGGATCTGCGCCGGTACAAGGGGAGTATCCCGATTGAGATGTTTGGCGGAAATATGTTTCCGCGTGTAGGCGACCTTCCCTATTTGCTAACCCTGGGCCCCTATGAGTTTTACTGGTTTCGGCTGCGACGAATCTAGCAGCCCGTGGTGCGATCGGAGATGAATTTGGCAGAGGAAAGCTTTCTTACCGATGATTTTCTTCGCCAACTGATGAACGTCGGCGAAGTAGACATCCTCGTGGGCTTGCCCACCTACAATAACGCCAAAACTGTAGGGCCGATCGTCCATGCCATTCAGAGTGGCATCCTGAGCGGCTTTCCCCGCGAGCGAGCCGCGATCATCAATGTCGACGGAGGGTCGCGTGATGGCACTCCCGACCTGGTCAGGGGCTGCTCGATCGACGACCTGCGCCCCGCGTCCAATCTGTATGCGCTCCGCACGTTGCACTCAATAAGCACGAAGTATGCCAGCAGCCCTTCGGGCGAAGTTGCGTTCCGCACGATTCTCGCTGCCGCCGAACTGCTCCGCGCCAAGGCCTGCGTGGTGATGTCCCCTGAGTCCGCGAACATCGAACCCGACTGGCTCTCCAGGCTTCTGCGCCCGATTTATCACGACAACTTCGATCTTGTGACCCCCACGTACGGCCGGCATAAGTTTGAGGGGCTGCTCATAACGAATTTGCTGTACCCGATGACCCGCGCACTTTACGGGCTAAGAATCCGTGAGGCGTATGCGCCGGAGTTCGGGTTCTCCGGCCATCTCGGAAGTTATTTCCTCGGACAAAATGTCTGGAATGACGGAACCGGCGGGGCCGGCGTCGAACTCCGCTTCACCCTGGCTGCGATCACCGGAAAATACCGCATCTGCCAGTCCTTCCTGGGAGAAAAGATTCACATAGAGCGCCACGCCGCCGACCTGGTGCCGGCGCTGCGGCAAACCGTCGGGACTCTGTTCTCCGCACTGGACCTGGACTTTCCCGTCTGGAGCATAGTGGCCGGTTCCGAGCCGGTCCCTACGACCGGCCCCGACCAGGAAGTCCTTCTCGAACCACAGCGAGTAAATCGGAAGCGATTGCGAGAGATGTTCTCAACCGGAGTTGCCGAATTGGAGTCCGTCTTTCAGTCAATTCTTTCCCCCATGACTCTGGCAGAACTCCAGCGCATCGCCCGCCTGGCAGAAGAGGACTTTCATTACCCCGCAGAGTTGTGGGTCAGGACGGTTTACGATTTTGCCGCCTCGTATCAGAAATCTGTCATCAGCCGGGATCACATCATTCAGGCCCTGGCGCCGCTTTTCCGCGGCCGGGCGTTCACCTTCGTGATCGAGAATCGCAACCTTTCCGCGCCCGACGTCGAGAAAAATATCGAAGCTTTATGCCTTGAGTTTGAGCGCTTGAAACCCTATCTGCTGCAGTTTTGGAAACCGAGAGAGTGAGGCCGACTATGCGGGAAATGATTATCAGCGAACTAAGTCAGGCGCTGCACGATATCGCCAGGAGTTTCGCACACTTCCTTCCTCGTGTCATCGTGATGCTGATCCTGGCGCTTGTGGGCTGGGTGATCGCCTACGTTGTAAAAGTGCTTCTGCGCGGAGTTCTCCGGCTCGTCAAGTTCGACAAGCTTTCGGAAAACGCCGGCGCCTCCCAACTGCTCAGCAAGGCCGCGCTGCCTTCAGCGACGGAAATGTTGAGCCGGTTTACCTTCTGGGTAGCCTGGCTGGGCTTCATTTTGCTCGGTGTGAGCGTGCTCGGGATCCTCGGCCTGCAGGAGCAAGTCGCGAGGTTTTTTCTTTTCTTGCCGCGTCTATTCGTGGCGCTGTTAATCATGTTTTTCGGACTGCTGGCAGCCAGCTTCTTTTCCCGCGCTGCACTGCTCGCCGCGGTGAATGCGAATATGCCTTCACCCCGGGTTTTGAGTCTCGCTGTCCGCAGCATCATCGTTGTTTTCGTATTCTCTGTAGTTTTTGAAGAGCTGGGTCTGGCGGAAACTACCATGCTGGTTGCCTTCGGAATTGCCTTCGGAGCCCTGATGCTCGGCTTGGCAATCGCCTTCGGCATCGGAGGCAGAGATTTGGCCCAGCGTTTCCTGGAGAAGAAGATTTTCCGGGAGAAGAAGCAGGAAAACGAGGACGAACTGTCGCCCCTGTAGCCAGCAGGAATGTCCCGTACAAATGGAACCTGATCTCGGAGCACGCGGGGCGACAGCGCGCCACCCGCCGCCTTGATTGACTTGAACCTTTCACCCACGTAAGATTTGCCCCTGATGATAGGCCGGACCATCTCGCATTACCGCATCGTCGAAAAGCTAGGCGGTGGCGGCATGGGTGTTGTCTACAAGGCTGAGGACGTAAAGCTGCATCGCTTTGTCGCCCTGAAGTTTCTGCCTGACGAGATTGCTAAAGATGCCCAAGCCCTGGCGCGCTTCCAGCGTGAAGGGCAGGCCGCCTCGGCTCTGAACCATCCCAACATCTGCACCATCCACGAAATTGACGAGCAACACGGCGAAGCGTTCATCGCCATGGAATTTCTCGACGGGCTGACCCTGAAGCACCGCATCGCCGGGCGTCCGCTGGAAACGGACGTTCTTCTCCCCATCGCCATCGACATCGCCGACGCGCTCGACGCCGCTCACGCCGCTGGCATCGTCCACCGCGACATCAAGCCGGCGAACATCTTCGTGACCAAGCGCGGGCACGCCAAGATTCTCGATTTCGGACTGGCAAAGCTCACTCCCGCGGCCGGTGCGTCGAGCAAAGTCGGGGCAGCCAACACCGGGGCAGCCAACACAATGACGGGCACGATTGACGAGCAGCACCTTACCAGTCCCGGTGCGGCAATGGGCACCGTCGCCTACATGTCGCCGGAGCAGGCGCGAGCGAAAGAACTCGATGCGCGCAGCGATTTGTTCTCCTTCGGCGCCGTGCTGTACGAGATGGCAACCGGCGCATTGCCCTTCCGCGGCGACAGTTCTGCGGTCATCTTCAACGCGATCCTCGAACGCGACCCGGTTCCCGCCGTGCGCCTGAATCCTGACCTTCCCCCCAAGCTGGAAGAGGTCATCAACAAGGCGTTGGAGAAGGATCGAGACCTGCGCTACCAGCACGCTGCGGATATGCGGACCGATTTGAAGCGGCTGAAACGGGAGATGGAATCGCGGCACGGCGTGCCAGTTAGTTCGGGATCAGTAGCCGTCGCACAGGACCCCGGCCCTCCGCTCCCGCCACCATCGTCAGCATCCGGTTCCTCCCCGGCCGTTGCTCCATCTCCGTCATCGAGCGCAGAAGCTCCTGTCGCGGGCAGAGAACTCTGGAAGGTTCTTGTTCCCGCCGCCGTAATACTTGTCGCGGCTGCCATCGGGGGAGCGGTCTACTTGCGCTCGCGGCCGGCGACGCCGGTGACGAAAGCTGCGCCGCTCACCGAGAAAGACACGGTCGTCCTCGCCGACTTCATCAACTCCACCGGCGACCCCGTCTTCGACGGCACCCTCAAGCAGGCCCTCGCGGTCGATCTCGAACAGTCTCCTTTCCTCAACATTCTTTCCGACCGCAAAGTCGGCGAGACGCTAAAGCTCATGGGCCGCTCCCCCACCGAGCACGTCACTCCGGACGTTGCCCGGGAACTCTGCCTCCGCACCGGCAGCAAAGCCGTTCTCGGCGGATCCATCTCCAACCTCGGCAGCCAGTACATCGTCGGCCTCGATGCCGTCGCCTGCAATACCGGCGACAATCTCGCCAAAGAGCAGGCGGAAGCCCCCAGCAAAGAAGGAGTGCTCAAGGCGCTCACTACCGCGGCCACGGCCATGCGTGCCAGGCTGGGCGAATCGCTCGCCTCGGTGCAGAAATTCGACGTGCCCGTGGAAGCCACCACGCCCTCGCTCGAAGCCCTGAAGGCGTACAGCATGGGCATCACGACCAGTCGCAGCAAGGGTGACGCCGAAGCCATTCCTTTCACGAAAAGGGCCATCGAACTCGATCCCAACTTCGCCATGGCCTATGTCGCTCTCGCCGTCCACTATTCGAATCTGGGACAGGCAAGTCTCGCGGCGGAGAATGCCAAAAAGGCCTACGACTTGCGCGACCGCGTCAGCGACCGCGAGAGGTACCGCATCTCGGCGTTCTACTTTCAATACGTCACGGGCGAAGTGGAAAAGGCCACAGAAGCCTACGAACT
>JBEKWX010000301.1:0-5007 GCA_049512675.1 Terriglobales bacterium
GCCTCGCCCGTCTTCTCGAGCTTTTCCGCCTGCTGCTGGTAGGGCTGCAGGATGGAGCGAATCTTCTGCGAATACTTCGGAACGTTGTCCGCGAAAATGAGGGCTTGGTTGTACGACGCAGCGGTGATGCCGTAGAGCGCCGCCAGCAGCACGACCACGCTTATCAACGCCGCCATGGCTCTCGGAATGTGCAAATACTCAAGCGCCTGCACCACCGGAGAAAGCATAAAGCTCAGCAGAATGGCAAAGAACAGCACCGCCAGCACCGATTCCCCGTAATACGCGAACATAATGACGAGGCCCATGCCCAGCAGCGTCAGCGACCAGTGATGCCCGCTTCGTGTTTCCGTGGTGTCCATACCGTGTTGTTGCTCACCTCCGCTTCCACTGGCCAACAATTCTGCCCTACCGCAGCCGGAATTGCATCACCGGAATTGCGGGAGCAAGAGCTTTTTGCCTCTGCCATCTACAATTGACAGATGCACGCACCCCGGCCTCCCGGCCACAGCCGCATCATAGCCCTCGATGTCGGCTCGAAAAGAATAGGAGTAGCGGTCACGGACCCGCTGGGCATAACCGCGCAGGGATTGGATACGATCCAGCGTCAAAACAAACGTCGCGATCTGGAGGCCCTGGGAAAAGTGCTGGCGAAATACGAAGTCCGGGAGATTGTGGTCGGCCTGCCACTGCGCTTAAGCGGTGCGGAAGGAACGCAATCGGAGAAGATGCGCCGTTTCGCCGAGGATCTGCGCGCCCATTTCGGCTTGACCGTCCATCTCTGGGACGAGCGTTGGACCTCAACCGAAGCCAACCGCCTGCTGCGCGAAACCGATCTTTCAATCAAGAAGCGCGGGCAAGCGGTCGACCGGATGGCCGCCATCTTGATTCTTCAGTCCTGGATGGAAGCCCACCTCCCTGCTAACAGGCTTTCCCCTGTGCCCCCTCTGTGACCGCTGTGGTGAAGATCTTTTCTTACTACAAGAGGACACATGCGTCCTCAGGGGAACTCTCGCTCACGAGTGCAACGAGCGGGGTCAGGACGCGAGTTCGGAAATTTCCGGGAAGCGCAGATTACACTTGGTCAGAGCCTTCGTGAGCGCCTGTTCAATCAGGCCCTCCTCGCAGTTGCGCGAGATGGCGATCTCGCTGACCAGCAGATACCGGGCGCGCTCCAGCATCTTTTTTTCGCGGAAGGAAAGCGACTTCTCCTGACCGAGGATCAGCAGGCTCTTCAGCACCGCGGCCACGTCCCAGAGCGACCCAGTGCGCATGCGATCGGAATTCTCCTTAAACCGGTCTTTCCAGTCGGCCGCGTTAATGCATTCGCCCGAAGAAAGGTAGTCCACGATCTTCTGTACCTCGCCGTTGCGCACCACCGGACGCATCCCTACGCTGTCGACGTTGGCAAACGGCACCATCACCTTCAAACTGCTGGCTGGGATTTTCAACAGGTAGAATTTTTCCACCGAGGTTCCCATAGTCCGGCTGCTGATTTGTTCAATAATTCCGACGCCATGGTTAGGGTAAACAACCCTGTCGCCGATGTGGAAAACGCGGTCGCCGTTCATGGAGGGGCCCTCGCCCGAGGGTACAGAGAACTACTTCTAGTCTAGCCGAGCGCCGCTCCTAAGGCAATCGAGAAGCGGTGTAGGGTGACCCACAATCCCTCCAGTTGACGCCCGATCTCTCCCGCGCTTACGATATCTGTTCGACTTCATGAGCAATGGAGTCCTGTGGAGCGCGACATCTGCTTCACGGCAGGCAGCAATCATGGATAAGAAGAAACTAGAGACCTTCAGAAAAAGACTGGAAACCCGGCGCCAGGAACTGCGCCACATGGTTGTCCGCAATCAGCAGGACGGTCGCACCGTCGACGATGAGGCCACTCAGGACGTCGCCGACCGCGCCGCCAGCTCCTACAACAAGGAATTCCTCTTCAGCCAAAGCAATAACGACCGCCAGTTGCTCAACATGGTCGATGGCGCTCTCGCTCGCATCCGCGAAGGCAGCTTCGGAGAATGCGTCTCCTGCGGCAAAGAGATCAATGCCAAGCGCCTCGAAGCCGTACCCTGGACCCGCCATTGCATCGAGTGCCAGGAAAAAGCCGAGAAGGGCTTGCTCGAAACGGCTCAATAGTTTTTCGCGTGGTAGAGACTCCTGTCCGCAGCGAACAGCTTTGACGCTCTCGAAATCTGCCTGCTAAACTGAGAGATTATCACCCTACCCTTAGGCGAAGAAGGAAGCCCGTGCGCGCAGAAACCCGGCATCAACTGAAACAAGACCGCTTCAGCAAAGTCACGATCGAGGCTGCCGAGAACGCCGCCCACTGGACGGTGGAGCATCAGGCGAAACTCATTGCCGCCGTGATTGCGGCTGTCGTCATTGCGGCGATCGCGTTCGGCGGTTGGTACTACGTCAACTCGCAGGACGAAAAGGCGAGCGCCGAGTTTTCGAAGGCGGTCCGCACCTTTGAGACCCCCGTGCGTCCGGCAGGCGTGCCAGCGCAACCGGGGTACGATAGCTTCGCGTCGTCCGAGGAGCGTGCTACGGCGGCGCGCAAACAGTTCCAGGAGATCGTCGACAAGTACCCGCACACCCACACTGCCGACATGGCGCGCTATTTTGTGGGACTGGCCTCGCAACAGCTTGGCGACAACGCGGCAGCGGAGCGCAGTCTGCAGGAGGCGGCCGGCTCTTCGAACGCCGACCTCGCGGCATTGGGCAAGTTCGCGCTGGCTTCCGTTTTTCGCGCGGAGAATAAGGGCACGCAGGCGGTCGATCTTTATAAGCAGTTGATCGATAAGCCTACTCTCGTCGTCAGCAAGGCGACAGCGCAACTCGAACTCGCAGGATTCTACCAGTCGCAGCAAAAGCCAGAAGAGGCCAAGAAGATTTACGACGAGGTGGAGAAGGAAAATCCGGCCACCGAGGCGGCATCGCTGGCGCAGCGGCGAGCGGCGGCTCTCAAACAGTAGCGCCGCGAAACGCTGGTGGAGAACCGGGCGTCCCCGCCCGGCCGCTGAACAGCTGATTCGGCGAAACGCCGTCGTTCGGTTTTCTGACCGGTCGAGGCACTACTCGTCAGCTGGTACTTCTTCCAGCGATGCGACGTAGGCATGCGACGAGCCGCTCGCAATCTTCGACCGTGTTGTAGACATGCGGCGTCACTCGAATCGAACTCCCACGGACGCTGACGAATACTTTCTCTCTCGCGAGCATTTCGGGGAGTTCCTTCGGAATCGCCTCTTTCCTCCGCAGAGCCAGGTAGTGAGGCGCGCGCAACGGTTCGGCGGGTGCGAAGAATCCCAAGTTCGCCGCCGCGTTTGCCAGTTGACGGTTGAGCGCGCCCGCCGTCTCGGAGATCTGCGCAACTCCCCACTCCAGCAACTGCTTCATGGCGTGCACCGCGGCAGGTAACAGCGCGAAGTTCGAACGCTCACCCATGTCAAATCGCCGCGCGCCGGCGTCGTAATTTTCGGTGTAGAGGATCAGGCTTGAGAAATCGCGAGCGTTGGCGCGCTGAATCCAATTCTCTTCCAGCGGTATTCCGCCCTGCCATTTTGGAGCGACATAGAGAAGCCCGACCGAATAGGGCCCAAGCAGCCACTTGTAGCTGGCGGCGACGGCGAAATCCGGCTGCACATCGCGCACCCTGAAAGGCAGCGCACCGAGTGACTGGGTGAGATCGAGAACCAACGCGGCACCCAGGTTGCGGCAGGCTTCGCCGATGCGGACAAGGTCGAGTCTTCCTCCGCTAGTCCACTGCACGTGCGGCAGTGCGGCGATGGCCACATCGGGGGTCAGGGAATTCAGAACGGCGTTGGTCCAGTCATGATCTTCATCCTTAGGCCAGGCGACAACTTTAAGCGCCGCGCCAGCTTCTTCCGCTAGCCGCTGCCAGGGATAGTAGTTGGAAGGGAACTGCTCGGCGAGCACGAGAATGCTCTGGCCTTTCTTGACCGGCAGATTGCGCGCGGCGGTTGCGATGCCGTAGCTGGCGGAGGGAACGATGGCTATGTCGTCGGCGGAGCAGTCGAGGAGCTGCGCGGCGGTCATGCGGAACTCGTCTGAGCCGGTAAAAAAGACGTCGGGAGTGAGTTCCCACGGGCGCGCTTTACGGGCAAACCCCGCGGTTCCGGCCTTCAGTGCCGGCTTCATCAGCGGTGACATGTAGGCGCAGTTCAGGTAGGCGACGTCATCGGGAATATCGAACAGATGGCGCTGGCAGGGAAGCATGGGCTAGGCTTTGAACTTGGCATTCAGTGTATCAATAGAGAAGGGATCGCCGGCGATGAGTCGAATGAAAGTGCGGTTTGCATTCCTATTGTTCTCAGCTCTGGTCGCAGGTTGCGCGGCGGCGCAGACTGCTGGTGCTGCGAGCGCCAAAGCGTCGCTGGCTTTCGCGCGGGCTGAAAAATTGAAGCGCGGAATCAACGCCAGTGAGTGGTTCGCACAGGTGTATGACAAGCGCGGCTACACGCCGGAACATTTTCAGGTCTGGACGACCGCCGAGGATATCGCGCTGATCAAGTCGATGGGCTTCGATCACGTGCGCTTGAGCGTGAATCCGCAGCCGATGTTTACAGCGCGCGAGCCCAATAAGATTCCGGTGGAGTATCTGGGCTATCTGGATGCGGCAGTGAAGATGATCCTCGATCACGGGCTGGCGGTTGTAATCGATCTGCATCCCGAGAGCGACTTCAAGGCGCGGCTCTCGAACGACGACGAGTTTGTCGAGCAGTTCGCCGATTTCTGGCGGGCGCTCGCCGAACATTACTCGACGTGGGATGCGGACCGCGTGTTTCTGGAAGTTCTGAATGAGCCGGAATTGACCGACCGCTATCGCTGGCTGGGTGTGCAAATGAAGCTGGCAGCGGCGATTCGGCAGGGCGCCCCGGCGCACACAATCATAGCGGCGGGCGCGCGCTGGTCGAGTGACGATGAGCTGGTTTTTCAGGAGCCGCTGCACGATCCGAATATCATTTACAACTTTCATTTTTATGAGCC
>JBEKWX010000302.1:0-4996 GCA_049512675.1 Terriglobales bacterium
TGTTCTCGCCGATTCCGGCCGAGTTCCGTCTGAAGCGCGATCTCGCTGTCCCGCGGCAAATGGCGGAGTCGGAAATCGTGGACTGGTTTAAGCAACGGGCGAAAGAAAACGGCGAAGGTTACACCAGTTTTCTAGGCGCCGGGGCTTACTTCCATTACCGGCCGGTAGTCATTGATGCGCTGGTGCAACGCGGCGAATTTCTGACCTCATACACACCGTACCAGGCGGAGTTTGCGCAGGGCACGCTGCAAGCCATCTTCGAGTTCCAGACGATGATCTCGGAACTCACCGGCATGGACCTGGCGAATGCCTCGATGTACGACGGCTCGACCGGCGCAGCCGAGGCCGTGATGATGGCGGTTCGCATCACGGGGCGCCGCTCGGCGGTGATCGCGCGCAGTGTGCATCCCGAGTATCGGGAAGTGCTCAGCACCTACGCGACCCACCAGGCGATTCCGCTGAAGGCACTCTCATTCACGGACTCGGGAACTATCGATCTGGAGGAACTCGAAAAGGCAGTGGGCGACGATACCGCCTGCGTCCTGATCCAGTCGCCGAATTTCTTCGGGACGATCGAAGACGTCGAGGCGATTGCCGAGATCGCGCACAAACGCGGAGCGCTCTTGATTGTGTCGATCGCCGAAGCGGCATCGCTCGGCATTGTGGAACCGCCGCGCCCCGCCGACATCGTGGCCATGGAAGCGCAGTCGTTCGGAGTGCCGCTCGGATCCGGCGGTCCCTATTGCGGAGTGATCGCCACGAAAGACAAGTTCGTCCGGCAAATGCCAGGACGCCTGGCGGGTCAGACCGTCGACAAGAACGGCAAGCGTGGCTTCGTGCTGACCTTGGCGACGCGCGAGCAGCACATCCGGCGCGAGAAGGCGACTTCGAATATTTGCACCAACCAGGCGCTGGTCGCGCTCATGGTGAACATCTTCATGACCGTGTACGGCAAGATCGGCTTGCGGGAACTGGCAAAGCAGAACCTGGCGAAGACAGCATACGCAGCCGGCCAGTTCAGCAAGCATGCCAAAATGCTATTCGCGGGCGCGCCGCGGTTCAACGAGTTCGTGGTCCAGACCAGCGAAGATCCTTACGCCATCAACTCGCGGCTGCTGGAACACAAAATCGTTGGCGGATTTCCGCTGAAGAAGTTCTATCCCGAATTCGGCAACGCGGCTCTTTGGTGCTGCACCGAATTGACGACAAGGGCGATGATCGATAAAGCGGTCGACACAGCGGTCGGCCTCGTCGCCGAAAGCGAACGCTCGGTCTTGAGTAAGGACGCCGAGCCCGCGGAGGCGCTCCGATGATTGGAACGATGATTGGCTCCAGAAATACCTGCACCTCTTGCTTCGGCAACGGAAGGTGCGCCCAATGCGACGGTTCCGGCATCGACGCGCACCGCAACGAAGATCAGCGGAAGTGCCCGAACTGCTCGGGGACTGGCGTTTGCCCGGCCTGTAACGGAACCGGCGCATGGATGGTCCCGCCGCCAGAAATCATCGATCTGGGGCTCTCAGATCTGGGGCTCTCAGAGATTGGACTCTTGGATAAATAACTATGAAGCACATAACTCGCAAAGCGACGCGTCACATCAGTCAGAACGAAGGATTGATTTTTGAGAAGTCGTCGCCCGGCAAAGCGGCATGGAAGTTGCCGCCTCTCGATGTTCCGGAAGTGGATACGGCGAAGTTGCTGGGCAAGGCGGAGCGCAAGGATCTCGGGAATATGCCGGAGGTCAGCGAGTTAGAAATCATCCGTCACTTTACCCGCCTCTCGACGTGGAATTACGCCATTGATCTCGGCATGTATCCGCTGGGCTCTTGCACCATGAAGTACAACCCGCGCGTCAACGAGTTTGTCGCGCGCATCGAAGGCCTCGCCAACGGGCATCCGTACCAGGCGGAGAGGATTTCGCAGGGCGCGATGCGCATCATGAAGACGCTGAGCGATTGCCTGCTTGACATCACCGGGATGGACGCGATCACCCTGCAACCGGCCGCGGGTGCGCACGGCGAACTGACGGGATTGCTCCTGGTGCGGGCCTATCACCAGTCCAAAGGCAACGCGCGCAAGAAGATTCTGATTCCGGACTCGGCGCACGGAACGAATCCGGCGACGGCGGCCACGGCGGGTTACGCGGTGGAAAATTTGAAATCGAACGCCAGCGGCATGGTCGACGTAGCGGCGCTGGCGGCGCAGATGAATGAAGACGTCGCCGCGCTGATGGTGACCAATCCAAATACGCTCGGCGTTTTCGAGCAGGAGATTCACAAGATAGCCGAACTCATGCACGCCAAGGGTGGCCTGCTCTACATGGACGGCGCCAACATGAACGCGCTGGTAGCGAAAACGCGGCCGGGGGACTTTGGCGTCGATGTCATGCACATGAATCTGCACAAAACGTTTTCGACGCCGCATGGCGGAGGCGGTCCGGGGTCGGGGCCGGTAGCGGTGAAGAAAATTCTCGAGCCGTTCCTGCCGACGCCGGTCGTCATCACCAAGCCGGATGGCACGCTGGGCTTCGAATACAACCGTCCGCAGTCGGTGGGGCGCGTGCGGGCCTTCTACGGAAATTTCGGAATGTTCATCCGCGCGCTGGCCTACATTTTCGCCAACGGCCCGGACGGCCTGCGCCAGACGACCGAAGACGCGGTGCTCAACGCCAATTACATCCGCAAGGGACTCGAAGGCGTTTACGATCTGCCGTACTCGACGCCGTCGATGCATGAAGTGGTGTTCAGCGACAAGGTGCAGGCGAAGAAGGGCGTGAAGACCATCGACCTGGCCAAACGCCTGATCGATTACGGATTCCACCCCTACACGACGGCGTTCCCGCTGATCGTGCACGGCGCGCTGATGATCGAGCCAACCGAGAGCGAGCCGAAAGAAGAACTGGATCTCTTCATAGAAGCCATGAAGTCGATCGCGGAAGAGGTGGAAGAAGATCCGCAGTTCGTGCTCGACGCCCCCCACAACGCGCGCATTTCCCGTCTGGACGATACCGCGGCCGCGCGCAAGCCGGTGCTGCGCTGGAAGCCGGAGAACGCTAGCTGACGTCTCCTCAATCGCCGAATCTTTCCGCTGCGCGAGCCTTCGCCTTGGCAGCCTCCTCTTCGCGATTCTTGGGCGGAGCATTGGTGTCGAGCGAGCGGAGAAGACGAGCGGAAATCGCTGCGATTTCATCAATCGCGTCCATGAATGCGGCTTCGTTCGCCTTTGAAGGTTTGCTGAACCCTGTGATTTTTCTCACAAACTGGACGGAAGCGGCCCGAACTTCTTCGTCAGTGACGGGCGGATCGAAGTTGAACAGGGTTTTGATATTGCGGCACATGCGATCAGACCTCCGGGTACGACAAAGCCGTTGATATTGTCTCAAAATCAGCTACTACCTGGCTCTCCACCTCTCGTGGATTGTCATCGATCTGCATTTTGCCGCGAACTGCAGATCCCTCAATCCGTTCGGGATGACAAAATCTGAAATTTGAGAGGGCGCACGTGCCTGCGTGCGTCTTGCTAGAATCACCTGAGCCTACCTCTATGCCCGACGATCCGGCCAGCTCCGCAAGCGCCCGCCAACTGGCCCGTCAATTGGCCGAAGACCACTACTACGCCGCGCTCGATCTGGTTCTCGAAGGCCGCCACGAGCAGGCGGTCGAAGAGTACCGCCAGGCGGTCGAGGCCGATCCCAGGTTCACCGACGCGCTGCATGGACTGAGCCGCGCGCTGCAGGACCTCAACCGCTTCGACGAAGCCATAGAGATCTCCAGGCGAATTTCAGAAATCGATCCCGACGATATTCTGGCGCACACCAGCCTCTCGATCCTGTATCAGAAAAAGGGAATGGTTCCCGAGGCCGAGGCCGAAGGCAACAAGGCGCGGGTGCTGGGGTGGAAGCAGCAGTTGAAGAAGGGAATATAGCTCTAGACATGGCATCCCAAAACTGGGATAATAACTATGGTCCGACCGCAGAGCGTTCCCGGTGAAAAGCCGTTGTTTTGGGTCGGCCCGGCGAAGGACGACCTCACGGAGTTTCCCGAGGCCGTGAAGGACGAAATTGGAACCGCCCTCAGCGTGGCGCAGTTTGGTGGCAAACACCCGAAAGCGAGGCCGTGGAAGGGCGAAGGTCCGGGCGTCCTCGAGGTCGTCGCGGACCACCGCGGCGATACTTTCCGGGCCGTGTACACGGTAAAGTTCGAGCATGCGATTTATGTGTTGCACGCGTTCCAGAAGAAGTCGCCGAAGGGCAGAAAGACGGCCCAGAGTGATGTGGAGCTGATCTCGCGTCGGCTGAGAGTGGCCAGCGAGGACTACGAGGCGCGATATGGCAAACCGGCGAAATAGCGAATCTATGGTCCGAAGCTCGGGGAACGTGTTTGCCGACCTCGGGCTGCGCGATGCCGGCGAGAAGCAGACAAAAGTGCGTCTTGCAGTTGCGATCCAGCAGATCATTCAGACGCGGCGCCTGTCGCAAACCGCAGCCGCGCGGCTGTTAGACATCAACCAGCCGAAGATTTCCGCGCTGGTCAACTATCACCTGGAGGGTTTTTCCGTCGAACGGCTAATGCATTTTCTCAATGCGTTGGATCGCGATGTCGAGATCGTGATCCGCCAGAAACCGCGGTCGCGCAAGACTGCACGGATAGTGGTGACGGAAGCTCAGCTGTCCGCGGTGTAACAGCCGCCGAACTGCGCTCGGCTGGGACGGGCGAGGGCGCCCGTCCCCACACGCGCCCTCTGCGAGGTAAAATTACCCCATGCGAGAAGTCGTGGTAGTTTCTTCCGTCCGCACTCCGGTGGGCCGCGCGTTCAAGGGTACCCTGCGGGCTACGCGTCCTGATGAGCTGGCTGCCGTTGCGATCAAGGGCGCTCTTGATCGCGTGCCGCAGCTTGATCCCAAGGAAATTGAAGACGTCATCCTGGGCTGCGCCATGCCCGAGGCCGAGCAGGGGATGAACGTGGCCCGCATCGCGTCGCTGCGCGCGGGGCTGCC
>JBEKWX010000303.1:0-4981 GCA_049512675.1 Terriglobales bacterium
ACCGCGAGCAAGCCGCCCGGCACCAGATCAATGTCTCGGACGTCCAGGATGCGATTCAGACCGCCGTAGGAGGGAATGCACTCACCCAAGTCCTCAAAGGCGAAGCGCGCTACGACCTTACGTTGCGCTATCTTCCGCAATATCGCAATACCAGGGAAGCCATCGAGAACATTCGTTTGCTATCGCCCTCTGGGGAACGAGTATCGCTCGCACAGCTCTGCAAGATCAGGGTGACGGACGGCGCTTCGGAAGTCTATCGCGAGGGTAATCGGCGTTATGTTGCCATCAAGTATAGTGTCCGCGGTCGTGACCTCGGCAGCACCGTGGAAGAGGCGATCAAAAAGGTGAACGAGCAGGTCAAGTTGCCCACCGGATACACCCTCAAATGGGAGGGGGAATACGAGAGCCAGAAGAGAGCCAACGCACGGCTGCTCATCGTACTCCCCATCACCATCCTCATCATCTTCATCATCCTTTACACGATGTTCAAATCCGTCAAATGGGCGCTGTTGATTCTCGCGAACATTGCCATCGCACCCATTGGCGGTCTGCTGGCTCTTTTGATCACAGGCACTAATTTCAGTGTTTCCTCCGGCGTCGGGTTCCTGGCGCTGTTCGGCGTATCCGTGCAAACCGGAGTCATCATGCTGGAATACATCAATCAGCTCCGGGCACGACGCTATCCCATCGAGGAAGCCGCAGTTGAGGGCGCTGTCCTGCGACTGCGGCCCATCATGATGACGATGCTGGTGGCAACTCTCGGGCTGCTTCCCGCTGCTCTCTCGCACGCGATTGGTTCCGACTCCCAGCGCCCCTTTGCCATCGTTATCGTCGGAGGCCTCATCGCAGCCCTAATAATGAGCGTCTTCCTGCTGCCGACGTTGTATGTGTGGATCGCGGGCGACCGCGACGTGCTGCCCTCAGCCGAAGAAGGGTTCGAGGTGGGCGAGCACGTGGATTAACCGCGCGGCGGATGAATGGAGCCAACCATGCCCGAAAAATTCGACCCACGGCTAGAGGAGGTCCTGGCCCGCTACAAGTTCGATCTCGATCGGCTGAAGGATGCTTTCGGCTTGCTTGGCGTCAGTCAATGCTCGTGGTGCAAGAAGTTCTTTCGCCGCGCCGATCCCGGCGCCCTCTTTGATGCCGGAGAACTGGTTTGCTACGGCTGCATTCACCATTGGTGGAACCACCGCTGCACAAAACTCAACACCAAAGACCGCGAAAACCTGGAGGGCAAGCTGGTCTTCTGGCTGCGTGCCAACCATCATGCCGAATTATTCAAAGACCAGGCCAAACTCCCCGAGAGTTCACTGCAGGAACTGAACATTGTCGCCAGTTGCCTGGAATGCCGCGGAACGGGAACGCTGATGGGCCAGCAACGCTGCCGCTACTGCGCGGGCCGAGGCACGGTGTGGGTTATCGTTTCTCGAAAGCAGGCCTAGAGCATCTTCCCCGGCGCGAAAGCTTCAATCTTGCTATGGTTAAGCTTCATTGCCTTTTTTCATCCATCCACAAGAAATATTTGCTGGGGGCTCGACAACGGGAGTATACTGCTGCTCATCATGGTCCACTTATCGGACCACTTGCCCATGCCAGCACCGGTCAAATCCGACTTTGAGGTTATCCGAAGAAACAAGGTCTATGAAGAAGTTGCCAAGCAGATCGAACGTTTGATTCTGCAGAAACTGCAACCCGGTGACAAGCTGCCCTCGGAACGCGAACTGGCAGAGATGCTGCAAGTAAGCCGCAGTTCCATTCGGGACGCGATTCGAAGCCTGGAACTGATGGGCTTCGTTGAACCGCGTCAAGGCGCTGGTACAATCGTTCGCGAACTATCGGCCGAGTCATTGGCCAATCCTTTTGCCAATGCGCTAAAGCGGCGGCACGAACTGGTCAGCGAACTTCTGGATTTTCGCAAGATGCTCGAACCGCCATTGGCTGCGCGCGCAGCCACGCACGCTTCTCCGGACGAGATTTCCGAGATGGAAGAGATTCTGCAAAGGCAAGAAGGAAAACTGTCTCACGGAGAAGCCGCCATCGCCGAGGACGCAGAGTTCCACTACAGCATTGCTCTGGCGTCCGGTAACAGTATCGTGCTGAAGGTGCTCGACATTCTCATGGACTTGCTGCGCGACACGCGGGAACGCTCTTTGCAGCTGAAAGGGCGCCCGGAGAGATCGCTCGCAGGCCACCGCCGGATTCTGGCTGCGATCAAGCGCCACGATGCCGAGGCTGCAAAGAATGCGATGCGGCGGCACATTGAAGACATAGAGGAGATCGTACTTGACAAGTTGTGACAAAGGGGGTGCCCTTGGGGTAGCGATTCGCAATCGTGGGGCGATCGCATTCACATTGAACGTGGCTTTTACCTCTGCCAAGGGTCAAGGGTGAACCCTCGAGCAGATTAGTCTGGGGACAATCAGATTGACTGAACTGGGAAATGCCGTGGCCCGTGTGGCCATCCCGTCTCACGAACCGGAGTCTCTCGTGGCAACCATCACACTGCGCGTTGCCGAGGCACGTGTCGAGGACGTCGGCCGCGCCATTGCGCGACTGGCGCCAGCCGATCTGTTGCGTATGGGTGCCCGAGCCGGCGACGTGCTGAAGATCGCCGGCGGCGCTATCGGTGTCGCGCGCGCCGAGCTTTCGGATAAGGGATTCGAAGGCACGATCCAGATCGACGGCACGTGCCGCAGTAATTGCAGCGCGGGCTTGCAGGAGCAAGTGACGGTGGCGCCGATCGAGTGTGAGCAGGCAGTGGCCGTTCGCTTGTCGCCGTTATGGGTGGGGGTCGCGCCAGCTACCGTTGCTCCCGACCGCATTCTCGAGGATCTGGTGGGCGTCCCGGTCATCGCGGGCTGTGCAGTGCGTGTGCTGACGTTTGCCAAGGCGGTGAACTTCCAGGTGGTGCGCACGATTCCCTCGGGACCTGTCGTGATCGGGAAACGCACCGACCTCCGGGTCGTGGAAGGCGAGCAGACGGCGGCCCGTGCTCCGGCGGTGTCCTACGAAGATATCGGCGGGCTGGAGCGTGAAGTGGCGCGGGTGCGCGAAATGGTCGAACTGCCGCTGAAGTACTCGCGCATTTTCGAGCGGTTGGGAATTCTCGCGCCGAAGGGTGTGCTGCTGTACGGTCCGCCAGGTACCGGCAAGACCCTGCTTGCCCGCGCCGTAGCAGCCGAAAGCCGCGTGCACTTTATTCACCTCAACGGCCCTGAGATCATGCGGAAGTTCTACGGCGAAAGCGAGGCCAAGCTCCGCGAAGTCTTCGAGGAAGCGGCGCGCCACGCGCCGGCGATCCTCTTCATCGATGAGATCGACGCCGTGGCTCCGAAACGCACCGAAGTGGCAGGCGAGGTCGAAAAGCGCGTCGTGGCACAACTTCTCAGCTTGATGGATGGTTTTGTCGCGCGCGGCCAGGTCATCGTCATCGGTGCCACCAACATCCCCGAGGTCCTTGACCCGGCGTTGCGGCGTCCGGGCCGTTTCGATCGCGAAATCGAAATCGGCGTTCCGAACACTCAAGCACGGCTGCAAATCCTCAGGATCCACACGCGCGCCATGCCACTTGCGCCTGACGTCGACCTGCACGAGATCGCCGAGCATTCGCACGGCTTCGTCGGTGCTGACCTTGAAGCGTTGGGGCAAGAAGTCGGCATGATTGCCTTGCGCCGCTTCCTCTCCGCTGCCCCACTCGCGACCGACGCCGCGTCCGCTGACCTGGGGGCGCTGCAGGTTACACGCGACGACTTTCTCGCCGCTTTGAAGGAAGTCGAGCCCAGCGCGACTCGCGAGTTCTTTATTGAGAAAAGCGCATCGACGTTTGCCTCCCTCGGCGGTCTCAGCGAGGTGAAACGGTTGCTCGATGCTGTCATCGAGCATTCTCACATGCGCGACGAGATCTATGAGCAGGTTGGACTGGCGCCGCCACGAGGCATCCTGCTGACAGGACCGTCGGGTACTGGGAAGACCGCCATGGCGCGCGCACTATCGGGTGAGAAGCAGATCCCGCTCATCGCCATTGATGGTCCCCAGCTGTACTCGAAGTGGTTGGGCGAATCCGAGCGGGCGCTGCGCGAAGTTTTCAAAAAGGCGAGACGGGCAGCGCCCTGCATCCTGTTCTTCGACACGATTGACGCGGTCGCACCCAAGTTCGGCGCCGATCAGTTTGGTACAGACGTCTATCAAAGGATTCTTAGCCAGCTCTTGCGCGAGATCGACAACTTGCGTGACGTCAAAGGTGTGATTTTGCTCGGAGCCACCAATCGTCCCGAGCGGATCGATCCGGCGCTCGTGCGCAGCGGGCGCTTCGACTACATACTTCCGTTCGCAAAACCCGACGCTGCCGAACTCGCGGCCATCATGCGGCTTTGCTGTCGGCGCGTTGCGCTGGCGCCCGATCTCGATTTCGAGGAGTTCGCGGGTCGGATGGAAGGGCTTACCGGCGCCGATATCGAAAGCCTGTGCAAGAAGGCGACGCTATTAGCGATTGCGGAATTTCAGGACGGCACTCGGGTCGCGCCTTTCGTCGTCTTGAGGAGCGACTTCTTGGCGGTTCTTGAGTCCGATCGTGGCGATCCCAAGCAGGTGGTTGCCATAAACAAATGGAAAAGCGTGAACCTGCTAAGCAATAGCGCAGGGGATTTGTGCCCTGGCGGTTCTGACTAATTTGGTCGTTTGCGAACGACCAACGACTAACGACTTCTTTAACTAAGGACGAGGGTGGGATCATGAGTTACACGGAACTTACGGTTTGGACGCGCGGCATCATCATGGACAAAGAGGGACGCGATATCGTCAATTCCATTTCCGCATCCGCCCGGATCGAGGGCAAGTTCGCGCAGGCGATGGAGAACTACGTCGACAATCCCGATCGCACCAACGCCCCGACGCGCAAGTATTGCCGCGTGAGCGATGCCGTGCTCGAGAACGAGCTCACCTACGAAAACGAGCAACCCAACATCGTCGTACTGGTCGA
>JBEKWX010000304.1:0-4969 GCA_049512675.1 Terriglobales bacterium
GACGATGCCGCCGCGCCACAGATGCCCTGGTGGAGCGCAATGCGGGTGTGCACCGTCATCGCTCCCTGGTAGCGTCCCAGGACCAGCGCCGGCGGATTGGCTCCAGCTTCCAGCATGTAGAAGCCCACCCAGTTGTACTTCAGCATTTCTTTGTTCAAAAGAAGTGAGATGTTTTCCATCAGTTGATCTGCCGAGCGCGCTTCGGAACTCAAGCGGTTCGCTGCCTTGCGCACGTCGTCGATTTTGCGAGGATTGGATGTAGTAGCCATGATGACAATCCTAAACCATGATGCAACCGCGGTTCATCTTCTCCCAGAGACGTCCGCAGGAGAATGCAATCGCCGCATTACAATCGCCGCATTACAATCGCAATGTGTATTCCGCCGAACTCCTGGACCATTTTCAGAACCCCCGAAACGCCGGCGAGGTGGCAGCCCCCGACCGCGCCGCGCGCCTGGAAAACCCCGTCTGCGGAGACATTCTGGAACTCACCCTGAAACTGGAAGGCCGGCGCATCGCCGACATTCGCTTTCGCGCCAAGGGCTGCGTTCCAGCAATGGCCTGCGGCTCGGCGATCACGGAATTAGCCAAAGGCAAAAATGTAGACCAAGCCCGGCAACTGAGCAGGGAAGAGCTGGTCCAGAAAGTCGGAGGCCTGCCCGAAGCCTCCGCCCACGCCAGCCACCTCGCCATGGACACGCTCGCCGCGCTCTTGCGCGGAGTGTGAGCGAGCGCGAATTCGTCAACTGCAATCGCTGTCTCTCGCTGCCGTGCACGCCCATCCGAGCAGCGCCGTTTACAGGCAGGACTTCGTAGTGACTGTCAGGGTCACCTATCGGGACGGCAACGATGTAGATTCCCGCATGTGGTATCGCAGCAGCGCGACATTGGCGTACATATCGATTCTAGAGTGGGGATTCCGAATCCAGCTTCAATTGAGCCGCCTCCGCCGCCTGGGCTCTCTGTTTCCGAACCCGAATGCCCCGGTCGCATTGCGATTCGTTCGGTAACAGGCGCTCATTTGCCGGGGTGGCTTCCAACCTGGTGAGCCATCTGTCGAGCTCCTCGTGCTCTTCGCGGCCTTCTCTTTCTTGCTTCAGGATCCAAGTCAGAGGCGTCTTGAGTTTCGCGATATGACGCACGAAAAGGGTTCTCTTACGCGGCCTTCGTGAGTTCTTTGTATTCGAGGTTTTCAGAATGAATGAGCTTCAACATCGTGTCCCGAAACAGATGCGGATTCTTGCGGTTGTTGAAGCGCCACGTCATTTCGTCAAGGTAGGCCGCGAAATGGCGGGTGGCCCGGACCAGCGCAATCAGTTTGAAACCACGAGGGTGCCCCGTCCAAGCTCCGCTTGGGCGGGCCCGCGAATACCGAAATATCTCGCGATACCCCACCCTGACTCCGCCTTTTTCATCACAAACGTCCAGTGTGCCCCATCACAGAAATCCAACCAGAACCTGCGCGACAATGCTCCCTGATGTGTCGCAGCCGAGGTGCGCCAACTCCATTCAAGGCCACCCCGGCCGCGCCAAGCCAGTTATCAGTAACCCTCTGATAAACATGTACAGAGGCGATAAGCGGGCGTGATAAGCCGCCAAAACTATGAATTTCGAGAGAATGAGGCAAGAAATCCAGCTAACCCCTTATTCCGGAATATTTTGAAAATAAGTCCTTCGCCCTCTGTATTTTGGCGTCGCGATCCCCCGTAACCCCATGATTCGACTACGAGGGGGTAGGGGGGTGGTGGTAAACACGCATTAATACCTTAGGAGTAAACAGCCAGCAAATAATGGAATCGAATCGAGCTACCGGCCAGCGTGGCTCGCCTCCGGCTGATAAACCTTCCAGCCGCTGGCGATTGCGATCGCTTTCAGATCCGGATTGGGGTTGATGGCGAATGGGTAGTTGGATATGGCGAGCATCTCGCGGTCCCAAATCGCGTTGCCGAAGGCGCAATCGGGCCTGTGATCGGGAGACGATTTGAGCGCGGATCGAATCGCCTCCACCTTGCCGGGACCGCTGGGAACTTGAATGAGCTGATCGGTAATTGTGCCATTCTCGATCGCCACTTCGGCGGCCAGGATGCGATCTTGCGGGATGCCGAAGTAGCGCATGGCGGAACGGATGACCCACTGGTTCGAAGAGGAAACGGCCCAGACGTCGCATCCGGCAGCGCGCAGGCGCTCGATGAGTTGCCGCATCTCCGGGAAAATATTTTGAGCGATTCCCTGGGCAAAGTAGGCGTCGCAGGCCTGCTGCACGGTTTCATCGCGCAGTCCGCGATGCATGGTAACCATTTCTCCGCACATGACCTCTTCGGCGACCAGGCCCGCTTTGTAGTCGGCGTAGCGCGCGCGCGCCCAGCGCGCGATCGGTTCCGAGACCAAGCCGTGGTCCAGCTCCCACCAGAAAAATCCTTCTCCGGCGTCTCCGGACCAGAGCGTGCCGTCGCAGTCGAACGCGGCGACTCGCGGACTCAGGCTGAGTACACTTTCGATGAATTCGGTTTGACGAGATGTTAGAAGCGTCATGGTTCGATAAGTATTGTTCGATAAGTATAAAGATAGGGCCTTGGCCGGGACTAACTCGAGGGCAGAAGCTGTGGCGGCAAATTCAAAGCTGCATACTGTTCCGGCGTGTCGATGTTGGCCGCAACCAGCGGGTCATCCACCGGAACGTACTCGATCTCACTCGGATGCGAGTGCTCGACCTCGCGCGCATTCGACGTTTCCGGAGCCTTCAGAAACGCCTCCATCATCTCGCGGCCCATCAGAATTGGATGCCCGTGTTTCCCCTGGTATTCGGGGATCACAGCCCATTTCCTCTTGGTTATCGCCTGTTCGAACGCCGATTGGAGCCTCTCAATCGTCTTCATCTGGACCGGCGGACGGTCCACGAGCGTAACCATGGCCGCGTCTCGGCCGCGGTTCAGGACCTCATGCAGACCCAACCGCAGCGAGCTGAACTGGCCGCGCGCCGGGTCGGGATTCACTACCAGCGATGCTCCATTGGCGTAGACGACCGGAGCCACAGCGACTTCATTCCCGCCAGCGACGACCAGCACGACATCAACGTGGGAAAAGAAGAGCCGTATAGCAGCGGAGAGGAACGTGTCGGTCGTTGTTGCCGAACCTGAGGTTGATGGAGGCCATGGCAGCAACGCCTTGTCGCGCCCCATGCGGGAGGATTCGCCCGCCGCTAGAATTACTCCGCAAAAAGCCGGGGTTCGCCCCATGAGGGCACGATAGCAAACCGCTGCCACTCTGCCAAGGACGCGGGTCACGCAGATGCGTTAGCTGAACGTCGGCAACTTGACCAGGTCGTCGTGGGGAACTCGTTCCACGGCGTGTCCCGCCTTGCGCCAGGCGCGCAGGCCGCCGGCGATGACGAATACTTTGAATCCGAGCTCCTGTAATTGTCGCGCCACCCGGGCGCTTGTGGCTTCGCGCGCTCAAGTACAGTAGAGATAAATCTCGCGATCCTTGGGCAGGTTTTTGACTTCTTCAATTAGGTTGTTGGGTTCAATGCGGATTGATCCCTTAATGCGTTCGGAGTCTGCATCGTAGTAGCCGTGGCTGCGGACGTCGGCGATCAGCATGTTGTCGGCCGCATCGGACGCCAGTCTTTTTGCGAGCTCCTCGGCCTGTATGCGGGGAATGACGTCGAGCAGACGGTACTTGCGGTAAAGCCAGATGCGATAAACGAGATAGACGGCGAGTCCGATGGCGAAGACGAGCTCGGCGGCAGAGCCGGCGGAGCGCAGTCCGCGGGTGATGGCGCGGAGCGCGTCACTGAAGAGATATCCGGCGAGGGAGTACGCGCCCACGTAGAAAGCCGCTCCGAGGGCGTCGAATTGCAGAAAATTGCCGAGGCGCATTTTCATGCTGCCGGCGAGCGGTGGAGACATGGTGTTGATGCCCGGGATGAACTTGGCAAAAAGCAGCGTCTGCTTGCCACGCCGGTAAAAATACTCCGCCGATCGCAGGATGCAAGTCTCCGGATTCGCCGACAGCCGGCACAGAATGCCCAACAATGCCCACCCGCTGACTCTGCCCATGAAATATAGAATGACATCGCCGCAGATCATCGCCAGCAGACCTATGCCGAATACCAGATAGAAATGCAGACCTCCATAGGCAGCGACCGCACCAGCGGTCAGGATAGCGAGCGCGGCTGGCAGCGGGAGACCGATCGCCTCCGCGAAGCACACAATCGCCAGGAACAGGTAGCCGTGGTGCGAAATCGATGAGAGCAGGTTGTTCATGGTGAAATCGCGTTTGTTCAGTATAACAATCCCGCCACAACACCAATGTGGTCGACCTGACGGAAGAACTCCTGCTAAAGTGTACGACTTCAGGTGCTACGAATTCAGGAGGGCCTTTTGTCATCCCAGAGCCGCCGCTACGTCAATCTTGCGAATCGTGCCCCGAGCCTTCCTTTCAGCGACGCCGTGCTGGTGGGCGATACTCTATACATCTCCGGACGGATCGGAATCGACCCGGCGACGGGCGAGGCGCCAGAGAGTATTGATGCCGAGCTGGAGCTCTTGTTCGACGGCTTCCAGGCTGTTCTTCGCCAAGCCGGCATGACCATGGACGACCTGGTATGGGTGCAGGTCTATTCGCCGGACGTTTCTTTGTGGCAGCAGTTCAATGCTGCCTACGTGAAGCTGTTCTCTCGCGAGTTTCCTGCCCGCGCGTTTTTGGGATCGGGCAAGCTCCTATTCAAGGGGCGTTTTGAGATGCTGGGGATTGCGGTGAAGAATCGCTCCTAGCTTCTGGCCGCTAGCGCGGCGTTCCATAGGTATCAATCGTCCAGTTGAGATTGCCAGAAGCCAGAAGCCAAGAGCCAGTAGCTATTTTTCTCTTGCCACCACGAACTCCGGCGCCCACAACAGCGCTCGCTTGATCTCCGAGTCCGGAAAGATGCAGATGGCGTTACGCGCGGATTCGGCGTAGCGGGCCGCTT
>JBEKWX010000305.1:0-4951 GCA_049512675.1 Terriglobales bacterium
ACGACTTCGCAACCTGGGGAGAGGTTGTCACCAAGAAAATCGCAGCCGTGGTTGCCGCATATGGAACGGCCGAAGACCCCCACGAATATGGAGAGAAGATCGCGCATCGGTTGTTCCCCAACGTGCTCCCTTATGAGGTCGGCACACAGGCATCGCTTGGCTTCAACGAATGGAATGGTCGCTCCCTCACGGACAACGCGCCCAATGTCATGTTTTCCATTGCGGCGAACGCTCCGGTTAGCCTCGGGATCGGCAAGGAATCCGTCACGTCCAAGCCGTCGAAGACTTTTCCGTACGTTCCAGGCGTCAGTGAAGGCCTGAAGGCCGCGGCGTGAATTCGTTTCACTCTCGACGCATCGAGGACGTCTAGGCGACGTGCAGTGTGGCCCTTTCAGGAAGCTCTTGCACGACGGAACAAGCGACGTTCGTTCCAAAATCCAGGTTTAGATTAAGGGACTTAGAGGCACGACTGAAGTCGTGCCCTTCCCAAGACCCGCTCGAATCAGAGTTTTTCCGCAGTCCTGCCAAGGGTCGCGCAACAAAACAATTTTGCTTAGCTGCTGCCCGCGGCGGCGTGGAGGGATTTCTTGCCCGACTCGCGAGCGGCGACGGTGAGTTCTTTTTCGAGCGATGAGAAACGCTGAAAAACTTCGTGCAGCCGCAGCGCCATGTTGCGAATGGTATCGGCTTGCGCCAGCACCGTGGCTGGCAGTCCGGGCTCGAGGACCAGAAGTTCGGCGTTGCCGAGCACGGTGGTGAGAGCGTTGTTGACGTTGGTCCGCATCTCGAGCATATAGCGTCCGAGAGTGGCCTCGGACTGGGCCGCGGCGCAAAGGCTCTCGGCTTCGCGGGCGTACGACTCGGCCTGGCGGCGGCGAAGAATTTCGCGTCCGATGAGACCCGCCATCGCCGGCCAAACGCCGGGCTCGCCCCGCAACTCGATAACCGCCCCGTGGATGTTATAGAAAGCGCGCGCGGGATCGCAGTGAATCACAATGGCAGGCTTGCCGGCGGCGGCGAGCGACCGGTTCAGGGCTTGGTTCTGGCTGTTGCTGTCTTTGTCTTTGCTCGGGTCGTTTGTGTTTTTCTTATTGTGCCTTCGCTTTTCATAGTAAGAAGCGTGGGCAATCGCGAGGTCGTAGTTACTGCCGTTGAGGTCGCGAGAGCAACCTTCGTCGAGCACGATGAATTCCGGACTATTAAACTGCGGAGCGGGGTCGAGAGGCCAATGCGCGGTAATCTCGCGCGAGAAGGCGGGGTCGCTGGCAAGAATCAGGACGGTCGGGCGATTGCTGCTCATCGTCTCTTTCTGGCTCTGTGCTTTGGCCTCTGACTTGGTGGCGCCTCAGCGGCTAAAGCCGACTGTGAAAACAAGTCAGTTATCGCAGCGGTGAACCTTTCCACCCCATCACGCCAAAAGCGGGCGTGCTGGGGGCCCGGCGCTGCGCCACCCAAAATCAAGTGCAACACCGAGTCTTGCCACAGCCGGTAAAACCGCCATGATTCGGCACTTACGGCGCGGCTAATTTCCCGTAGGGACGCGGGCTTGCCTCGCCTCCGGAGACGGGGCAAGCCCCGTCTCTACAGCGGGAAACTACTCTTGCGTTCCACCGCCGGAATTTGCGGAAGCGGCGGCGGCGTTCGCGAGCGGATGCTTGCGCTCCCCGTTCTGGAGGGCGTCGTCGACTGCCGCTCGGAGATCGACCAGCATGCGCAGTGGCTGGCCGGAAGAGTATTCGGCGTGAAACATTACCTTCCAGGACTGGCAGATCATGCGCAGACGCGCGATCGGTTCGTCGGCGGAGAATTGCGCACGGCGGCAATCGATGCTGGAGACGCCGCGGCGCTCGAGTTCGCGCAGGCCGTCGTGGATGGCATTGAGATCGCCCTGCATGAGACGGAAGAATATCCGCCGGATCATGAAGCTGAAACGGGCAAAGGCCACCATGGCCGCGGGCTCAAAATAGCGGGCCGCGTTTTGCGTCTTGAGCTTGCGCCCCTGCTCGAGGACGCCGCTGTGCAGCAGCTCGCTGAGGCGGCTACAACGCGCCGCCGACTGCATGATGGTCTCCAAAGAACTCAACCAGGAGGGTAGCTCCGACGCTTGCGGCCCGAGCACGGGTTCGAGCACCTGGGCGACGTAATCGAGGTCCACATCGGCGTCATCCAGGCCGGAGGGCGCGCACAGCGAAAAATACTGGACGAGCAGGAAATCCGTTTTGTCGCGGTCAATCGCGGACTTCGCGGTCTTCTGCAGGTGATGCACGAGAAGATGGCGCAGCGCGGCTTCGTTTGCCAGGGGCGTGGTCTGCAGAAACTGGCGCAACTGGTGCACCTGAATCTTGGCGTCGATTTGCTCGAACCAGGCGGCGGCGTGCTCGACCGACTCGGGCGAGAATGCGAAGCTCTCGTCATCACTATCATTGATGGGGCAGGGGGCAGTCTCAATGACAAATTCGCGCACGAGGGCAGAGTAAATGGGCGACAGTGCGCGGAGCGTCGCTCCCTGATCTTCGAGTGAAGGCTCGGGTGAAGGCTGGAACGGAGGTTCGTTGGAAGCAGTCATGATTTTACAATCCAATTGGGAACAGGTTTGAGGAAACGGGCGGCGACCACCGTCCATTCCGGTTTATATTGCACCGCAACCACGGAGGCTTCGGCGTGCAGCGAGCCGTCTTTGCTTTCGAGCAGGACGTTATCGGCAAAATCCAGAGGGCGGTCGACCACAAATAAAACTTCGTGCGGCGTGCCGAACTCGATGACGGTATCTTGAAAAAAGACGGCCTTGTTTTCGCGGGCGCTGACGTCGCCTTTGCCATTGCCCGGGTTGCGGCTAAGCTTGATGGGAATCCGCACCGGCGTGGCGCCGGGAAAGAATCTGGCCAAGCGGCTTACGATGTCTGCTTCACGAGCGCGAGCAGTTGCCTGGTTGGGCACTGAAGTACCTCAATCCCCGGGGGAGCTGGAGCAGGCGAGTCTCCTCTCTTCCCGGTTTGGAAGAGCTCCGAGGAGACTCGTTCTGCTTTATCGGCATTCAGTGGTGCACGGGTTACACCAAAAACGTGAAGGTCATGCACCTAAGAACATGTGAAACAACGACAAGTAGTTAACGGCGTCGAGTTGGGGCGGAAGGGGCTAGTTTCCTGGGGCTTGGGGAAAGTGCGTCTCAGAATGACACGATCGTCTCAATTCGCAGCTGGTGACCCTCCGCGGCTTAATGGTCGGCTGGGACGGGGCATAGCCCCGTCACCACACGAGCTAATTTATTGCAGGGTGGTTGATTCGGGAGGCTCTTCGCGGGCGCCTATGTGGTAACGCTTCAGTTTTCGATAGAGGGTGGCGCGGCTGATGCCAAGCATTTTACCGGCTAGAGCCTTGTCTCCGTTGACCTGGGAAAAGACGCGCGCGATGGTGGCGCGCTCAATGTCTTCGAGATCGGTGGCGTGCAGGTCGGCGGCGCGGCCGGAGAATTCCTGCGCATCGGATGGTTCGGCTTGGACTTCCGCGCGCGCGATGGCAGGAGGCAGATCGTTGACTTCGATGATCCTCTGATCGCCGAGAGCGACGGCGCGCTCCAGGCAATTTTCCAGTTCGCGGACATTGCCGGGCCAGTCGTAAGCGAGCAGGGCCTTCATGGCGTTGCCGGAGAGCTGGACGCCGCGTCCGGCGGCGAGTCGTTCCAGGAAGAAGGCCGCCAGGATGGGAATGTCGGAACGGCGCTCGCGCAAGGGAGGCAGAGAAATGGTGACGACGTTGAGGCGGAAATAGAGATCCTTGCGGAAGGTTCCTTTCCTGTATTCGGCGTCGAGATCGCGGTTGGTGGCGGCCATGATGCGCACGTCCACCTTGACCTTTAGATTGCTGCCCACGGGGCGGACTTCTTTCTCCTGGAGGAAGCGCAGGAGCTTGGCTTGCATTTCGAGAGGAAGTTCGCCGACTTCGTCGAAAAAAATGGTTCCGGTATCGGCGGATTGCAGCAAGCCCTGCTTGGAGCGAAGAGCGCCGGTGAAGGCGCCTTTTTCATAGCCGAACAATTCGCTCTCGATGAGGGTGGGCACCAGCGATCCGCAGTCGACGGCGACAAAGGGACGGCTGGCCATGGTTCCGCGAAAGTGCAGCGCGCGGGCAACCAGTTCTTTGCCGGTTCCGCTTTCGCCGGAAATCAGGACCGGGGTGCGCGTGTCTTTGAGGCGCGAGATGAGCCGCAGAACGTTCTGGATGCCGGCGGAATTGCCGATGATGCCGTGGAGCGAGGTCTCGGTTTCGGAGCGTTCGCGGAGATAGAGATTTTCTTCGACGAGGCGGACCTTGTCGGCCATGCGGCGCAGGAAAAGGCGCAGGTCATCGAGCGGGGCGAAGGGCTTGGCAATGTAATCGTAGGCGCCGAGTTTCATGGCCTGCACCGCTGTTTCTACGGACCCGTGGCCGGTCATGACCGCGACTTCGATGCGGGGGTAAGCGCGCTTTGCCTGCTCCAGGAATTCGAGGCCGGACATGCGCGGCATGACCATGTCGGTGAGCACCATGTGCACGGGCTGTTCTTCGAGCAGGGCGAGCGCGGCGTCACCGCTCTCGGCTTCGAGGCAGGAGAAGCCAAGCGATTCGCCGACGGTGATGCAGAGGCGGCGGATGGTCTGCTCGTCGTCGATAATCAACAACCGGATGCGGAGGGCGTCCTTCGTCAAATTCTGCGTCGTGAAATTCTGAGTCATGACGTGGCCTTGCCCATGGTCTGCTCGACCACGGAAATGAATTCCTGTACACGAAACGGCTTTTCCACGCAGGGCGCGCCGGTGCGGCGCAGCGTGGCAGCCGTTTCCTGGTTGGCGATATCGCCGGTGATAAAAACCAGGCGAGAGGCGAGTTCCGGACGATGGGTGGCGATCCAGGCATAGACCTGGGCGCCATCCACGCCTCCGGGGGTGCGCATATCGGAGACGACGCCGTGAAA
>JBEKWX010000306.1:0-4912 GCA_049512675.1 Terriglobales bacterium
GAATACTTCGTCTCCTACTACGATTTTTACCAACCGGAGGCTTATGTGCCGGCGGCGGACCTGTACATCGAAAAAGAAGCCACCATCAATGACGAGCTGGACAAGTTGCGGCTCTCGGCTACGCGGTCGTTGTTTGAGCGGCGCGATTGTTTGATCGTGGCTTCGGTGAGTTGCATTTACGGGTTGGGATCTCCGGAAGCTTACTATGGCATGCTGCTGTTTCTGGAAAAGGGACAGAAGATCAAGCGCGCGGACATTACTCGCAAGCTGGTTGAAATTCTCTACGAGCGAACGGAAGGGGATTTTCGGCGCGGGACGTTTCGCGTGCGGGGCGATGTCATCGAGATTTATCCTACTTATGACGACAATGCTTATCGCATCGAAATGTTTGGGGATGAGATTGAATCGCTCTCGCAGATCGATCCTCTGTTCGGGACGGTCAAGCAGCGTTACATGCGGCTGCCGATTTATCCTAAGACGCACTATGTGATGAAGGAAGAAACACGGGCCTCGGCCGTCGCTTCCATCAAAGTCGAACTGGCGTGGTGGGAAGCGGAACTGGAAAAGCAGGGACGGCTGGTGGAATCGCAGCGCATCCATCAGCGTGTGATGTACGACCTGGAAATGATCAAGGCCATGGGTTACTGCCACGGCATCGAAAATTACTCGCGGCATTTTACGGGACGGCTTCCCGGCGAGCCGCCGCCTACGCTACTTGATTATTTTCCTCGCGACTTTCTGATGTTCATCGACGAGTCTCACCAGACGGTGCCGCAACTGCACGGCATGTATCACGGCGACCGCTCGCGCAAGCAGACGCTGGTTGAGTACGGATTCCGCATGCCCTCGGCGCTCGACAACCGCCCGCTTACTTTCGAGGAGTTCGAGCATCGCACCAACCAGATTGTCTATGTTTCCGCCACTCCCGGCCCTTATGAACTTACTAAGTCGGCGGGCGTGGTGGTTGAGCAGATTATTCGGCCGACTGGGCTGATCGATCCGCCGGTCGAGATACGTCCGGTTAAAGGACAGATCGATGACTTGCTGCACATGATCCGCGACCGCGTCTCCCGCAACGAGCGCGTGCTGGTGACCACGCTGACCAAGCGCATGTCCGAAGACCTGGCCGAGTATTACAGCGAGGTCGGGGTGAAGTGCCGTTACATGCACTCTGAAATCGAAACGCTGGAGCGGGTGAAGATTTTGCGCGACCTGCGCAAGGGCGAGTTTGATGTATTGATCGGCATCAATCTTCTGAGGGAGGGGCTCGACCTGCCGGAAGTGTCGCTGGTCGCGATTCTCGACGCCGACAAAGAGGGCTTCCTGCGCTCCGCCGGGTCGTTGATCCAGACCATTGGACGCTGCGCCCGCAACCTCAACGGGCGGGCTATTCTCTATGCGGATCGCATGACGGACTCCATGAAAAAGGCGCTCGACGAAACCAACCGGCGGCGCGCCATCCAGCAAGCCTACAACGAAGAAAATGGGATTACGCCTGAATCTATCATTCGCCCGCTGGACATGACGCTGGTTGCGATTGTCGGCGCAGATTACACCGACCTGACCGGGCCCGACGCTGAAGGTATGCCGGATCTGAAATCGCAGGAAGAGTTGGACGCTTACATTGGGAAGTTAGAGAGTGATATGCGGGAAGCGGCTAAGCGGTTTGAATTTGAGAAGGCGGCTAAGCTGCGGGATACGATCAAGGAACTGCGGACTAAGGAATTCTTGTTCGCGTGAACTCGTGGGGTGGGACCCTGCGAGTAAGATGGATGCGAAAGCCAGGCCGCCGCTGGAGACGGGCGTGGACCGGATTTCGGTCGGCGCGCTGAGCCACTCTGGCGCGGGAGTGGACTTTAGCTTCGAGATTGAACCTGAGTGATGCAGGACACCATAGAGACAGATATTCTCGTCATCGGCAGTGGGCTGGCTGGCCTCGCGGCGGCTTGGGAGGCGGCCAAACGGGGCTGCCAAGTCATTCTGCTGACGCGCGCCGCAAACCCTGCTGAAAGCAATACCGATCGGGCGCAGGGCGGAATCATCTATCGCGCGCTGGCGGAATCGCCGGAACAACTGGTTGCCGACATCCTCTCGGTGGGTGGCGGCCTGAGTTCGCCCGCAGCCGCCCGCCTGCTTAGCCGTGAAGGCCCGCGTCTGGTGAAGGAAATTCTGATTGACGAGCTGGGCGTTCCCTTTGATTTCTCGGGGGAAAATCCCGGAGAGCTTGACTTGACCCGCGAGGCGGGCCATTCCCTGCCGCGCATCATTCACCATAAGGATCAATCTGGCGCCGCAATTGAGCGCGCGTTCCTGGAGCGGGTGCGTTCGCACCCCAACGTGAGGGTGATTTCCGAAGCGACTGCGGTGGACTTGCTGACCGTCTCTCACCACTCGCTCGAGCCTACCGACGTCTATCGCCCGCTGACCTGCTTCGGGGCCTACGTGCTCGATCAGACGACGGGGAAAATCTTCTCTCTCCAGGCCAAGGAAACCATTCTGGCCACGGGCGGTCTGGGCAGCGTCTTTCTGCATACGACGAATCCTCCTGGGGCGCGCGGCGATGGTATCGCCATGGCTTACCGCGCTGGAGCTCGCTGCATGAACATGCAGTACATCCAATTCCACCCGACCGCGCTGCTGGCGCCCGACGGCTGCTTCCTGATTTCCGAGACGGTGCGCGGCGAGGGAGGCCGTCTGGTGGATCGTCACGGGAAGGAATTTATGCAACGGTTCCATCCCGATGGGTCGCTCGCGCCGCGCGACATTGCGGCGCGCGCCATCTACCAGACGATGCTCGAGTCGGGCGAGCCTTGTGTTTATTTGGACATTACCCACAAGCCCGCCGATCAGCTTCGCGAGCGTTTTCCCGGCATCTACGCCGTGTGCATCGAGCGCGGCATCGACATGACGCGCGAACCCATCCCGGTGGTGCCGGCGGCGCACTATAGCTGCGGCGGCATTGCCACCGACGATTACGGCCGAACTACCGTGGCACGGCTGCGGGCGGCGGGCGAAGTCGCATGCACCGGATTGCACGGCGCCAACCGCCTGGCCAGCACTTCCCTGCTGGAATGCCTGGTTTGGGGAACACGGGCAGGGGCGCAAGCCGCCGAAGGCATCACGCGCGGCGACGATTTCTACTTTCCCAAGGTGGCGGACTGGCGCTACGAACACGAAGCGGCGGACCCCGCTCTCATCACGCAGGATTGGCTGACGATCCAGCACACGATGTGGAATTATGTCGGCCTGATCAGAAGCGAGAGACGTCTGAACCGGGCCATGCGGATCTTGCGTGAACTCGACCTGGAGATCGCGCGTTTCTACGAAAAGTGCGAGGTCGGCGATTCCATCATCGGACTGCGCAACGGCATCCTCACCGCGCTGCTGATACTCGAAGCCGCGGAACAATCCGGCGAAAGCCGCGGCTGCCATTACCGCATCAACGAAAAGGCCGATTCCCGACGCCCGGCCCCTGAAGGGGCGTTTGATGTAGAGGGCTTACGGCATCGCTAAAGCGATGCCGCAAAGAGCACGCCTCAGGCGCTAAAGCGCAAAACCGCTTTAAGCGACGTTGCCGCTGCCGGACCGTTAGCGAACCAGAACAGAAAGCAAACGAGCGCTCGGAAACCATCCGGCGGGGAAGCGCCGGGCGAGGCAGACTGGGTCGTGCAAAACCAGCACAGCGGCTCCGCAGAACGGCCAACCGAGCCGCGCGGCCTCCCCCAAGAGGCCAGCGCGATTTGCAGTTGACCCGACGGGGCAGGAGGGTTAGACCTTTCCGGCCGAAGGGGGGTCAAAATGGAAATTCCGGTTTAGTGCGTTCCGACCCGCTAACCGATTTTCGTTAGACAAGGAAGGCGTGCCCAGATGCGACCCATTGAAAAGGTGAATGTTTCCATACCTTATGACAAACGAGATCATAGATACATCGCGCCGGAGAGTTCTTATCGGCAGCGCAATTATGGCGGCGCAAATGAGTCTGCCCCTGGGCGCCTTGGCTCTGTCGATCCAAAGTGAGAGCCAATCACATTCGCAAGGTTCATCCGATTCCGCAATCAAGAGAGGAGAAAACATGTCTCACCATCTCGATTCACCAATCGCCCGGCAAGACGTTCGACTTGACATCACCGATCTCTACGTATTCCGCGGCCAAGTCGGCACCGTATTCGTGATCAACGTCTGCCACTCAATCGCGAAGCCCAAAGTTCCCGGCTACCATCCGGAAGGCATGTACGAATTCAAGGTCGATCTCAACGGGGATGCTGTTGAAGAGGTTACCTACCGCCTCACGTTCGATGAGCGCGACGAGCACGGGAAGCAGCGCTATACCGTACGGCGCATTAGTGGGGCAGAAGCTGTCAATCCGCACGCGGCCGGTACGGTCATCGCTCATGGAACAACAGACGAAGCTGTTACCACGCCATCCGGTGTGCGCGCTTGGGCAGGCAAAGCTGGTGACCCGTTCTGGATTGAGCCGGATGTACTGCATGCGGTGGGTCACGCGTTCCAGGACGGTACCGTTGTGAACCTGGCCGGTTGGGATCCGAGCAAGGCGACAAACTTGTTTGCCGGTCAGACGGTATATGCAATTGTGTTGGAACTGCCCGATGGCGAGTTGCTTGCCGGTGCGGGCGACAAGCGTCGGATCGGCGTGTGGGCAGTGGCCACGCTTGCCACGGATGCCGGGGGATGGCGCTCGATCAACCGCGTAGGTCTTCCGATGATTCCACCGCTGTTCGCGCAGTACAACGAAGATCTCGGTAATCGTCTCAATGCCGGTCGTCCGGTCGACGACTTCGCAACCTGGGGAGAGGTTGTCACCAAGAAAATCGCAGCCGTGGTTGCCGCATATGGAACGGCCGAAGACCCCCACGAATATGGAGAGAAGATCGCGCATCGGTTGTTCCCCAAC
>JBEKWX010000307.1:0-4908 GCA_049512675.1 Terriglobales bacterium
GTGGATGAGGTCGGCAACGTGTTCGGCGTTCGTCCCGGCGGCGGAAACCGTTTCGTGGCGCTCAGCGCGCATATCGATACGGTGTTTCCGGCGGCGACGCCGTTGAACATCCGGCAGCAGGGCAGCCGCTTGTATGGCCCGGGAGTGTCCGACAACGGCGCGGGCATTGCGGCGATGCTGGCCGTGGCCAGTGTATGCGGCAGCGCGCGCCTCTCGCATGGGCTGCCATTTCTGTTCATCGGAAACGTCGGGGAAGAAGGCGAAGGCGATCTGCGCGGCATGCGGCACGTTTTCGCGACGCCACGCTGGCGAGACGCGATTGCCTACAGTGTGGTTGTCGATGGCGCCGGATCGGACACGGTGGTGGCGGAGGCCCTGGGCAGCCGCCGTTTTGAGGTGATCGTGCGCGGCCCGGGCGGTCACTCCTGGAGCGACTTCGGCGCACCCAATCCGATCATTGCGCTCTCCCGTGCGATCGAGGTCTTCCGTCAAACGCCGGTGCTGGCCGCGCCGAAAACCACGTTCAATGTGGGCACGATTCGGGGCGGGACTTCGGTCAACTCGATTCCGGAATCCGCCAGCATGCGGGTCGATCTGCGCTCCACGTCAATGGCGGAAATTGACCGACTGGAACGAACGCTGCGCCTCGCACTGGAGCAGGCGATCGCATTGGAAAATCGGGACGCCGCTCAGCACGGAACGCGCCGCCTGGCGGTGGTGAAGAGCGAAGTGCTCGAGATCGGAAATCGACCGGCGGGCGAACTGGCGCCGGGTGCGCGGGTGCTGAAGGTAATCCGCGCCGTGGACGCGCAGTTGGGCAATACGGCGCAGGTGCAACGGGCGTCGACTGACGCCAACATTCCGCTTTCGCTGGGCCGCGAAGCCATCGCCATCGGGGGCGGCGGTTCCGGAGGCGGCGCGCACACGTTGCAAGAATGGTACGACTGCCATGGACGAGACCTCGGCCTGAGGCGCATTCTGCTTACAATGCTGACCCTGGCGGGAGTAGGAGAATGATGACGCGAATCGCTCCGATTCTGCTGTTGGCCGTGGCCTCGGGCGTGTCGGCGCAGAGCGGCGCGTCGGCACAGAGCTCTCAGAAGCCGAAAGCGGATCTGATCTTTACCCACGCCAATATCTATACCGGGGTGGTCGATGCGTCGTCTTCGCTAGGAGCGGGCAAGCGCTCCGAGGCGCTGGCGCTCGCTGGCGACCGGATCCTCGCCGTGGGGACTCGCGACGAGATCATGAAGCTGAAAGGGCCAGAGACGAAGATCGTGGATCTGGATGGTCACTTCGTCATGCCCGGCTTCAATGACGCCCACATGCACCTGGCCAGCGCCGGTCTGGAGAAGATGAACGTGAACCTGGTCGGCGTCAAGACGCTCGATGAGTTCCGCGAACGCATCCTCGCCCAGGTCGAAAAAGCGGCGCCAGGAGAGTGGATCGTAGGTGGCGGTTGGGACGAGACTCTCTGGCCGGTCAAAGTTCTGCCCACGCGCTGGGATCTGGATGAGGTGAGCCAAAGCCATCCGGTTTTTCTGAGGCGGGTGGATGAGCATATGGCAGTGGCGAACACACGCGCCTTGCAACTGGCCAGCGTCACCGTCGCCAGTCGCGATCCGGAGGGTGGAAGGATCGATCGTGATGACGCGGGCACGCCCAACGGCATTCTGCGCGAGAAGGCGCAACTATTGGTGCAGGCGGTGGTTCCCAAGCCCACGCACGAGAAGCAGCGGCAAGCCATCGAACTCGCTCTTGCGGATCTCGCGAGTCACGGCATCACCTCCGCGCAGGATTACTCGCCGTGGGAAGAGTTTCAGATTTACGAAGAACTCGCGCACGACGGAAAGCTGACGGCGCGGATTTCAGAGTGGCTGGATTTCGACGAATCGATCGAAGATCTCAACAGCAAGCGCAGCTCGCATCCCGCCTCCGACACCATGCTCCACACCGGAATGCTGAAGGCCTTCGTGGATGGATCGCTTGGCTCGAAGACGGCCGCGTTGCTTCAACCCTACAGCGATAATCCTAAGAACGATACGGTGAAGAACGATACGATGAAGAACAGTGGCCTGCCGCAATACGAGGCGGACAAGCTGAACGCGATGACGAAGGAGCGGGTGCTGGCGGGATATCAGATCGGCTTCCACGCCATCGGCGACAAAGCGGTGCAGTTGGCGCTCGACGCCTTTGCCGAGGCGGAAAAGGCGGCAAAAGAAGGCAAGGTGAAAGCGGCCGACGGTGGCAATGCAAATGACTATCGGCTTCGCATCGAACACGCGCAGGTCACCACGCCGCAGCAGATTGTGCGATTCAAGGATCTGAAGGTGATCGCGTCAATGCAGCCCAGCCACTTGCTCACGGATATGAATTGGGCTGAGGCGTATCTGGGACCGAAGCGCGCCGAGCATTCCTATGCCTGGGCCGAGTTCCTTCGCCGCGGCGTGGTGCTGGCGTTTGGTTCGGATTATCCGATCGAACCGGTTACGCCGTTTCGCGGCCTCTACGCGGCGCTGACCCGTATGAGCGAAGACGGAAGGAAAAGTTACTATCCTGCGCAGAAACTGAACATCGAGCAAGCCATGGCCGCCTACACCACGGGCGCGGCTTTTGCCGAGTTCGCCGAAAAGCAAAAAGGCAAGCTGGAGGCGGGAATGCTGGCCGACTTTGTCGTTCTTGATCAGGACATTACGGCAGTCCCACCGCCAAAAATCCTGGAAACGAAAGTTCTGCGCACGATCGTTGGCGGCACGACCGTGTATGAAGCCAGATAGCATCGGGTCATCGGGCCATCGGGTGATCTGATACTCAAGGTCTTAGATGACCCGACCACCCGATGATCCGATCACCCGATGGCGAGAGCGGGAACGTGCGTTCCTGATCGGCGCCCCACTGGCGATTGTCCCGGCTTTGGCGTTCCTTCCTGCCGTGATGTTCCTGATCGTCTTTCCTCAGGTGACGCACGGGCGGGCGATTGGGCTGTTCGTGTTGCCGGCCTGCGCGCTGGCGGGTAGCTTCGGATTGTGGAAGCTGGCGACGGGCGCGGTGCAGAAGCCGTGGGGAATATTCAACGTCCTGAGTTTTGGGGCGCTGCTGGTGCTGCTGGTCATCGCCAGCTATACCGGCCTGTTCCTGGCGCTGATGACGCTGAAACTGTAGAGAGTTGTGTGGGGACGGGGCTCCGCCCCGTCCCGGCGGGGCAAAGCCCCGCCACCACACCCTTCCCGTGGGTCCTGGCGTTCGTGGTCAACGCGAACCGGGTTTTCTGCGTCTAATGATTTGGCGGCCCTCGACCGATCCCTGCCTGGGGCGAAGGTATAATAAAAAATTGGCAGTCGGCAGTCTTAGGAGGTAGGAAATGGATTCGCGCGAAAGCGCCTTTTGGGTGCGTCTCAAAGCCAACCGTTGGGCGTATACGTTTACGATTCTGGCGACGCTGGCGGTTGGAATTCTGATTGGGACGATTGTGTCCTATGGAGTGAAAGGCAAGGAAGGACAGAAGTCGTCGGATGCAACCCCCCTGACCATTCCCGCTCCGCAACAGCTCTCGACCGCCTTCTCCCAGATTTCCAAGCAACTGGAGCCGAGCGTAGTGAACATCAATACCGAGTCGACCATTAAGAACCCTCACCACCGGCGCGTGCATCCGGACCAGGACCAGCAAGATGAGGGCAACGGTGAGGAAGACTCCCCGTTCCAGGATTTCTTTGACAAGTTCTTCGGCGGCCAGGGCGGCCCGGAAGCGGGCACCATCCGCCAACGCTCGCTTGGTTCCGGCGTGATTGTGGATGGGAAGGGCTACATCGTCACCAACCGGCACGTGGTCGAAAAGGCCGATCGCATTCGTGTGAAGTTGCAGGATGAAAACCCGGCTTCTCCAGGTCATGACGCAAAGCTGATCGGCATGGACCAGGAGACCGACCTGGCGGTGATCAAGATTGATGTCGATCATCCACTGCCGGCCGCCAAACTGGGCAATTCCGACGGCATGGAAGTGGGCGACTGGGTGCTCGCCATCGGCAGTCCCTTCGGACTGCAGGAGACTGTGACTGCGGGCATCGTATCGGCCAAGGGGCGCAACATTGTTCCCAACCGGCAGTTCCAGTCTTTTATTCAAACGGACGCCGCCATCAACCCGGGCAACTCCGGTGGGCCGCTGGTGAATATGGCGGGCGAGGTCATCGGCATCAATACGGCTATCCTTACGGAGACGAGTTCGTACGCGGGCGTGGGATTTGCCATGCCTTCGAACACGGTGACGCAGGTCTACAACCAGTTGATCGGTCCGGGACACCGGGTGGCGCGCGGGTCCATTGGCATTGAGTTTTCAGCTCAGCCGAACCCGGCCATCGCCCGCATTTACGGATCGGGCGTGACCGTGTCGAACGTGGTATCCGGCAGTCCGGCCGAAGAGGCGGGCCTGAAGATCGGCGACACGATCACCTCCGTGGATGGCAAGGACGTAAAGAGCGGCGACGATCTGGTGGCGGACATCGCTTCCCGCAAGCCAGGCACGAAGGCCAAGCTGGCGTTTGTGCGCAACGGCAAGAAGCAAGACACAACGGTGACCATCGCCGATCGCTCGAAACTCTTCGCTGCCCGCCTGGGCGAAGAAGACGAAAACCTGGGCGAGGAAGCGCCCAAGGCGAGCAAGTTCGGGGTCACGGTTCGCAACATCACTCCCGATCTGGCCGATCGCCTGGGCATTCCCGCGAGCAAGGGAGTGGTGGTGCAGGACGTGAAGCAGGGATCGTTCGCCGAGGATCTCGGTCTGAATCGCGGCGACGTGATCCTGGAAGTGAACAAGCAGCCCGTGAACAATCCGGACGACTTTACCAAGATCGAGTCGTCGCTGAAGAGCGGGCAGGATGTCGTGTTCCTGGTGCGTCCGCGAGGCGCAAGGGC
>JBEKWX010000308.1:0-4886 GCA_049512675.1 Terriglobales bacterium
CTGTCGTTCGGCAAGAGCCGGGCGCGCCTGCTCTCCATGCAGCAGAAAAAGATCACGTTCAAAGACGTGGCGGGCGTGGATGAGGCGAAGGAAGAACTTCGCGAAATTATCGAGTTCCTGCGGGAGGCGCAAAAATTCCAGAAACTCGGCGGACGCATTCCGAAGGGCGTGCTGCTGGTTGGACCTCCGGGAACGGGCAAGACTCTGCTGGCGCGCGCGGTTGCGGGCGAAGCGAATGTTCCCTTCTTCTCCATCTCCGGCTCGGACTTCGTGGAAATGTTCGTGGGCGTGGGCGCAAGCCGCGTGCGCGACCTGTTCGAGCAGGGCAAGAAAAACGCTCCCTGCATCATTTTCATCGATGAAATCGACGCCGTTGGACGTCATCGCGGCGCCGGTCTCGGCGGTGGACACGATGAGCGCGAGCAAACCTTGAACCAGTTGCTCGTCGAGATGGACGGCTTCGAATCGAACGAAGGCGTGATCCTGATGGCGGCGACGAACCGTCCCGACGTCCTCGATCCGGCGCTGCTACGGCCCGGCCGTTTCGACCGGCGCGTGGTGGTAAATCGTCCCGATGTTCGCGGACGCGAAGAAATTCTGCGCGTGCATACCCGCAAGATTCCTCTCGCCGACGATGTGGATTTGTCCGTACTTGCCCGCGGCACACCGGGATTCTCCGGCGCTGACCTGGCCAATATGGTGAATGAAGCGGCGTTGGCGGCGGCCCGGCAGAACCGCAAGGCCGTGCTGATGTACGACTTCGAAGTGGCGAAAGATAAAGTGCTGATGGGCGTGGAACGCAAGTCACTTCTGCTCTCCGACGAGGAGAAGAAGAACACCGCGTTTCACGAGGCCGGACACGCGCTGGTCGCAGCCATGCTGCCGCACTCCGATCCGGTGCACAAGGTCACCATCATTCCGCGCGGCATGGCCCTCGGTTTGACCATGCAGTTGCCGACCGACGATCGCCACAACTACTACAAGAACTATCTCGACACACAGATAGCCATCCTGATGGGTGGGCGCATTGCGGAAGAGCTTTTCCTGAACCAGATGTCCACCGGCGCTGGCAACGACATTGAGCGGGCCACCGAATTGGCGCGCAAGATGGTTTGCGAGTGGGGCATGAGCGACCTGGGGCCGCTGACCTTCGGCAAAAAAGAAGAGCAGATATTCCTGGGACGCGAGATCGCGCAACACCGCGACTACAGCGAAGCCACCGCCATCCAGATTGACGAAGAAGTCAGGAAGATGGTGGGCGTTGGCTACGCGACTGCGAAAAGGATCCTCTCTGAGAATCGCGAAACGTTGACCCGAATCGCAAAGGCGCTGATCGAACGCGAAGTGCTGGACGCCTCCGAAATCAAACTGCTGGTCGAAGGCCATGACCTGCCGCCGATCAAGCCGCTGCCGGCCAAGACCGACGACGGCGTGCAGCAAGTGCTCAAGCCGGAACGCGCCCCCGCCAAAGGCGGCGAGCGGCCAGCGACGGCGTAAGTGCAGTGGTCAGTGGCCAGTGGCCAGTGAATAGTTTCATGTGGGCGGTCTGTTTTCGGCCGCCCCTTTTCCTTTCTTGCAGCACCAGCGCCACAACCGCAAAGTTTTTTCGCGGACCACTGACCACTGACCCACTGCGCTTGGCGTGCGATACTATGCGTCGTGAATCTCACTCTCCATTCTAGAGTTGCTCTTATCACCGGCGGATCGCGCGGAATTGGCGCGGCAGTGGTGCGGATGTTTGTGGCCGCGGGCGCGAAAGTGGTCTTCAATTATCAAGCGGCCAAGGCGCAGGCCGAGGATCTGGTGCGGGAATGCGGCGCGGAAAACTGTTGCGCGCTGCGAAGCGATCTTTCGACCACGGAGGCGGCACGGCAACTGGTCTCGTCTGCGATCTTCGCCTTCGGGCGTCTCGACATCCTGGTCGCGAATCACGGTATCTGGCCGCCTGAAGACGCACCCGTCGACCGCATGTCCGAAGAACAATGGCATCGCACCATCGCCGTGAATCTCGACAGCGTCTTCGCGCTCGTCAAGCATTCCGTGGGACAGATGAAGAAGCAGGCCGCAGCGTCATCCGGCGCATCATCCGAAACTGCCGCCGGCCACATCGTGCTGGTCAGTTCGACGGCCGGCCAGCGCGGCGAAGCTTTCCACTGCGACTATGCGGCCTCGAAAGGCGCGCTGATCAGCATGGTGAAAGGACTCTCGACGGAACTGGCGCCCGACCATATCTATGTCAATTGCGTCGCGCCCGGATGGGTGGCGACGGATATGGCGGCGCCGGCGCTGAATGATCCGCCGACACGCGAAAAGGTTTTTCGAGCCATACCGCTCGGGCGCGTGGGGACGCCGGACGAGATCGCGGGGCCGATTCTGTTCCTGTGCACGCCGTATGCTGGATTTATCACGGGTGAAGTTTTCAACGTGAACGGCGGCGCGGTGCTGGTGGGGTAGGGAAGTTGTTGTCGACCCTCCGGTGACGACCACAGTGCGAACAGCTAAAATCGTCTTATAGGCTTCTAATCCAATAGAATCATGACTCGCTTTCTTACTATTTTGCTGCTGTGCGCGCTGGCCGGTGCTCAGACCGCTCAAACGCCCGCTCCACCGCCCGCTTCCCCTGCGCACGCCGCGGCTCAGCCCGCCGTCAACATGAACGACTCCGACAACGCCCGCAAGGCGCGGACGGTTCTCGATCAGACCATCGATGCGCTGGGAGGACAACCCTACCTCACTTACGAAAACCGGAGTGAGGAAGGACGCTACTATCCGCTTCATCACGGACGTACCGAGAGCACCGGGATTCCCTACAGATACTATCTCGAGTATCCCGACAGAGACCGTTTTGAAGTCATCCACACCAAGGACGTTTTTCTTCTCTTTGGGCAGGTGGGCAACGTCAAGGTCAATAACAAGACCGACCTCGTCCTGATTCACAACGGTGACAAAGGATACGAAATTACCTACAAGGGAACAGCGGCGCAGGATAAGCTCGATTTGGAGAACCACCTACGCCGTCGCGAGCATTCGCTCGAATGGGTGTTCCGCAAGTGGATGCTCGATCCGAACGTGGCCCTGTTCTATGATGGCGCGGCAGTGGTGGATGGCAAGGAGACCGAAGGGGTTACGCTGCTCAACAGCGAGAACGACTCGGTGAGCGTTCACCTGGACCTGAATTCGCACTATCCGGTCAAGATCAGTTACTCGTGGCGCGATCCGAAAGACAAGCAGAAAAATGTGGAAGAAGAGGTCTACGACAGTTACAAACTGGTGCAGGGAATCTGGACCCCGCACACCATTACCCGTTATTTCAACGGAGAGACTTCGCAGCAGCGCTTCATCAGCACCGCCAGCTACAACCTGAAGCTGCCGGATTCGATGTTCGAAGCGGCGGTCACCTACGACCCCACTGCACCGCTGAAGAAACGGTAAATGTGCAGGGAGGATTTCGCGATCATCAGTTGCCAAAGGCGCGCTTCACATCTGAGCATCGGCCAACTGGGCAATGCGCCTAACGTGGATTCGCTTCTCGCGCTTCCGGGTCTGGGCGATGTCGTAGGAAGCCTGCATCCGCATGAGCGTGTCCATCTGCACTCCGAAGGCTTTCTCAATGCGCAGCGCCATGTCCCCCGAGAGGTCAGCCCTGCCGTTAAGCAAGCTGGACAGTGCGGGACGGGTAACCTGAAGCGCGATTGCCGCCGCCGTTACTGACAAGCCCGCAGGCTGGATGATTTCGGTGCGGATGAAATCTCCTGGATGGGGCGGGTTCTTCATGGGCATGGTGTTACTCTCCTGTGTGGGTCAGCCGACCCTGACGTGCTGCTAGTCTAGTGGTAGTCTTCCAAGTTTACGTCGTAAATCTCGCGTCCTCCAATATCGATGCTGAACGTCAAACGGCGGTTACGAGTTACCCTGAGGCTCCACGTACCTTTCCGGTCGCCGGCTAGGGTGTGTACCTTCCAAGCTGGGAGCGAGCGCAATTCCTCCGGGTTTTGCATGTCATCGAGAAACGCCAGCATTTTGCGAAGCTTGTCTACCGAGTCGGGCGGAACGCCTTTTGCCATGTCATCTGCGTAAAGTGCCTTCAGACCCTTGTGGACAAAACTTCGTATTTTCACCTAACAACGACTGTAGCCTGTAGCTTAACGCTTGTCAATGCAAGAACCCGCGTCGAGCAAGCCACCCCCCTTTACGACCCTCAGTCTGGTAAAGAAAGTCGCCATTCCCCGACAAAACAAGGCCAAGTTCCCTCCTTCGTTACCCCCAACATCTACAACTGCCTGAATAAGTTAGCTTAAGCCACGGTGCAACCCGCCACGGAGTGTGGCTGTTTTGCCACATACGGAAGTCTCGCCATCACTGTAAGCTGATAGAGCACAAAAGACTTATACCGTCCTCCCCTTGACGCACGAGCAAACAATTCGTGCTGCGGTGACTTGTACTGGAGTGGGTCTCCACAGCGGCGCCCCGGTCAGCCTGCGGATTCTGCCCGCCCCTCCCGGAACGGGAATCGTCTTCCATCGCACCGACCTCGACAGCTTCGCCATCGAGGCCAGCGGGCGCAACGTAGCCCGAGTCAGTTACGCCACCAGTCTGATGAAAAAGGGCGTGCTCATCTCCACCACCGAGCACCTGCTCTCGGCGTTTACCGGCGTCGGCATCGACAACGCCATCGTCGAACTGGACAATCTGGAGTTGCCCATTCTGGATGGCAGCGCCCGTCCCTTTGTCGAAATGATTCAAAAGGCCGGCATCCGGCAACAGCGCAAAGCGCGCACTTATCTCCGAATCGTGCGCGAGATCGAGTTGCGCGAGGGCGATAAATTCATTGCCGTGTATCCGGCGGACGCCTATTCGGTTTCGTATTCGATCAACTTTCCTCATCC
>JBEKWX010000309.1:0-4859 GCA_049512675.1 Terriglobales bacterium
CGTCCGCCTCCATGCCAATCCCGATCAGATCGTCGGACCGAAACATCTCCAAAGCTTGCTGCTTGGTCAGGGACATCCTCTTCACCCCACGGTAATGGCTATTTTAGCTGGTCGGAGACAGTAGAAGCGACCTTGGTAATGGAGCGCCGGGCGTCCCCGCCCGGCTGGACGGGCCAGACGCTCGTCCCTCACCCGAATGATTCAGCTACGCCGTCCGATGACGGGGCTGCACCTTCGGACGAGCAGCCTTGGGCGTGCTGTTCTTCTGCCTGCGTTTGTACTCGAACAGCCCATACAGCCCGCCCAGTGCTGAGAAAGCAATCAGGGCGATAAGCACGGGCCAGTAGTACAGCGCAAAAAACCGCACAATGTGCCGCCCGTAGTGGTATCCGAGATAAGCCAGGATGGTGAACCGAATGCCGCGCCCCACGGCCAGAGCAGTCAGAAACTTGCGGGTGGGATACTGCATGGCGCCCGCGGCCAAAAGCATCGGCACGATGGGAAAAGGCGGCGGAAGCAGAGCGGGGATCGCAACTGCCGCAAAGCCCCAACGTTCAAAAATAGCGTAGACCTTGTCAGTCTTCTTCTTCGAGAACCTCTTTTCCAGAGTTTCCTTGCCACCTTTGCGCGCCATGCGGTAAGTAAGATAGCCGCCGATCAGCGCTCCCGCCGTCGCCATGATGGCGTAGTAGCCCCACGGTTCGCGATGGTGCGCGGCGAGCAGAATGGTCACGATGTCCGTGCTGCCCGGCAGAGGGATGACCGAGTTGTCGACCAGGCCGAGCAAGATCAGGCTGGGGCCGCCGAGATGGATCAGCCATCGCAGGGCGCTCTTCTTCGACGCGAGCAGGACGATCGCAAGCCAGTGCATCGTCCTTATTAGATCAGGTTTCGGGCTGGCAAGGTGCAACGTAAGAAGCGGGCGATGCCATCCGTCAAAGAAAATTACTAAAGAGAAATGCTAAACAAACCGAAGCTCCGGTGCCGGCGGAAGCGCTCCAACCTCCGCGGCCAGGCGGTAGTAAAGCTCGAGCCCCTCCAGGCAGGGAGGATCGAGATAATAATGGATGTTTTGCGTCAAATAGACGCGAATGACCTCGACCGTAAGGCCGAGGCGCGGCGCCCACTCCTGCGCGATGGCTTCCAGTGTTTTCGGCGACAGCCCATGATCACGCGACTTCTTGAAGACCTGCGCGATCGCCCGGCCTTTTCGTCCGGCAAGCGCTTGCTTGCGAATGGCCCAGAAGGCGAAGACGAATGACTTTCCCGTGCGCGCCACCCACTCCTCCGCCAGGTCGAGCGTGAAGTACCGTGTGCGGTCGACCTGCAGAGCCGGGTCTCCGATGAGCAAGGCCGCGTCGCAAGCGCCGAGCATGGCGTCGAGATCCGGAGCCATCGGCGTATACGCGCGCTCTCCGCCCAGCCATTTGGCAAACAGAATCTTGGCCAGCGCCACCGACGTCAGCGAAGAAGTATCGAGCGCCACCGTGCGCACCTGCTTCAACCATTGCTCCTTCGACAATGGCTCCTTCGACACCGCCTCCTCCGATAATGTCTGCTTCGACAAGGGATCGCCGCGCCGTTTGCCAACTAGCAGGATCGACCGCACCGCCCGTCGTGCCGCAATCGCGACGTCGGGAATGATGACGAGATCCTGAACGGTGGTATAAGCCGCGGCCGGAATGATGCCAATATCGGCCGTCCCCGCGCGCAGCGCCTCGGCGCAGGCCGAGGGGATGGTGTAGGAAATATCGAACTCCGCGCCTGCTTCGGCATGCTCAAAATCCCACATGAGAGGCGCCGTGTTCAGGTAGGAAATGGCCGAGATCTTTAACCGGCTCATCACTTTACGAATTCTACCAAAACTGATGTTCGCGCCATCCTTGACAGCCTTTTCCGTCGCAGGCTAGCGTCACGCAATATGTCCATCAATAGTGACATGTCCGGCGTGGCCGTTGCCGCCCCGAACCCGGCTTCTTTCCAGGCCACCTACTGGCTGGCGCTGGCCCTGACTCCGGGATTGGGCCCCACACGCATCAAGAAACTGATCGAGCACTACGGTACTGCCGAGCGCGTCTTCCGTGCCAGCCTGACCGAACTCGAAGCTACGGGGATGCGCGCCGTTTCCGCGCAATCGATCGCCACGGGGAAATCGTTCGAACTCGCGCAGGAGGAATGCGCGAAGGCGGTGGAAGCGCGCGCACGAATTATTTCGCTCAGCGATCCCGCATATCCGCAACGGCTGAAGGAAATTTACGACCCGCCCGTAATCCTGTTCGTGAAGGGGAGCATCGACGTGCTGGCTCAGCCCGGCATCGCGATGGTGGGAACGCGTCATCCCACGCCCTACGGCAGCGGCATGGCCGAACGCCTTTCCACCGACCTCGCCGCTCGCGGCCTCGTGATCATCAGCGGCCTGGCACGCGGCATCGACACCGCGTCGCATCGCGGCGCGGTCGCTGCCAAGGGGAAGACCATCGCCGTTCTCGGCACTGGAATTGACGTTATGTACCCCAAGGAAAACACGCGGCTCACCGAACAGATGGTGGCCCTCGGCGGCGCGCTGATCACTGAGTTCCCGGTTGGAACTTCGCCGGTGCCGCAGAACTTTCCCATTCGCAACCGGATCATCAGCGGCATGTCCGCCGGCGTGCTGGTCGTTGAAGCCGCGGAATACAGCGGCACGCGCATCACGTCGCGCCTTGCCCTCGAACAAAACCGCGATGTTTACGCCGTCCCGGGCAACGTGACCAACAAAAATTCCTGGGGCCCGAACACGCTGATCAAGCAAGGCGCGAAGCTCGTTGCCACCTGGGAAGACGTGTGGGAAGAGCTTCCGCCAGACATACAAGCGGCCCTAAGTGCCATGCAGAATGAATCCCCCGAACCGGAAACCGCATCTCTCTTCCCGGACGAGGTCAAATCGCCCCACGAAAAAAAAATCCTCAACTTGCTGAAGGCCGACGAATCCACCCACATCGATCAACTGGTCGAACTGCTGGAAAACGAAATGTCCTCCTCAGAAATCTTCGCCGCGCTGTTTGAACTGGAACTGAATGGGAAAGTGCGGCAGTTGCCGGGGAAGAATTTTGTGAAGAGCTTTTAGCGGTTAGCTCTTGGCTTTTGGCTGACTCGCTTTGAGGTACACATGACGAACTACAAAGTCTTGGTCGCTTGGGAGAAGGCGCACCGACTAACCTTGGCAGTCTACAAGAATACGAAAGCATTTCCCAACGACGAACGCTTCGGGCTTACCAGTCAAATGCGTCGTGCGTCAGCATCTGTTGCGGCAAACCTTGCTGAGGGTTGTGGTCGAAGATCCGATGGAGCGATGGGCAGATTGATCCAGATCGCGATGGGTTCAGGTGCTGAGTTGTCTTATCACCTCGTGCTGGCGCGAGATTTGGGTTTCGTTGAAGCAAGCTTTTTCAGGATCTCGATTCTGACTTGGGAGTAGTCATGCGTATGATGTCGTCACTGTCGCACAAGATTAGGAGTCAGCCACTAGATGACAAAAAGGTCGCTCCTTTGGCTATAGAGCTAAAGGCCAAAAGCTAACAGCCAAGAGCCTCCTGCTTGTTGCCATCCGCCAATTCGTGCTAGCTTCAATTTCATTACCGCCATATTGAGGAACCATTGTCCAAAGGTCTAGTCATTGTCGAATCGCCGGCTAAGGCGAAAACTATCCAGAAGTATCTGGGCAAGGGATTCACGGTCGATGCTTCATTCGGCCACGTGAAAGACCTGCCCAAAAGCAGCCTGGGCGTCGACGTCGAAAACGATTTCGAAACCGAGTACGTCGTCATCCCTGGAAAAGAAAAGGTCCTGGCCAAGCTGAAGAAGCTCGCCCTATCGGCCGACCACATCTACCTCGCGCCTGACCCGGATCGCGAAGGCGAAGCCATCGCCGCCCATCTTGGCGACGAACTCGCCGAAGACCCGAGCAAGAAAAAAAAGGGAAAAAAGAAAAGCGCCACCAAGGCGAAGAAGCAAAGCAACGGCGATGGCGAGCGCATTCGCCGCGTGACCTTTAACGAAATCACGCAGCGCGCCGTCAAGGCCGCTTTCGAGCATCCCCGCGACATCGATCGCAACCTGGTCGACGCGCAGCAAACCAGACGCGTGCTCGATCGCCTCGTGGGGTACCAAGTCTCTCCTCTTTTGTGGGACAAAGTCCGCCGCGGCCTTTCCGCCGGACGGGTGCAGACCGTCGCGCTTCGCTTGATCGTCGATCGCGAACGCGAAATCAAAGCCTTCGAAAAAAAAGAATATTGGACGATCGATGCCAATCTCGCCGCGTCTAAGCCTCCCGCCTTCGACGCCCGTTTTCTCGGCAAAGGCGAGGAGAAAATCGAAATCACCAATGGCGAGGACGCGGAAAAAGTCCGCCGGGCGCTCGAAAAGGCCGATTGGGTCGTCCGCTCGGCGGAAAAAAAGGAGCGCCGCCGCAATGCCACTCCGCCGTTCACGACCAGCAAACTGCAACAGGATTCCTCCCGCAAGCTGCGCTTCAGCGTGAAGCGCACCATGATGATCGCGCAGCGCCTCTACGAAGGCATCGAAATCGGCGACGAGGGATTGGTCGGCCTGATCACCTACATGCGAACCGATTCCACCCGCGTTTCAGCCGAGGCGATCACCGAGGTCCGCGAGTACATCACGGGCGAGTACGGCGCCAACTATCTGCCCGATTCTCCCAATACATATAAGGAGAAGAAAGAAGCGCAAGCGGCGCACGAAGCCATTCGCCCGACTTCGGCGGTGCGTCATCCCGACCAGGTCAAACAATATCTGCAGGAAGACGAATTCAAGGTTTACAAACTGATCTGGCAGCGCTTCGTCGCTTCGCAGATGAACCC
>JBEKWX010000310.1:0-4856 GCA_049512675.1 Terriglobales bacterium
CATCCAGAACCAGCAGCAATTGGCCCTTCTTGACGGAGTCGCCTTCCTTGACCAAAACGCGCTGCACATTCGCCGTGACCGGAGCGTGGGCCTCGAAGTTGTTGACGGGCTCAATTTTTCCGTTCGTCGAAACCAGGCTACGGATGGTGGTCTGTTCGACGACGGCGGTTCGCACCGGCACCGGGTTATCGCGGCGGGAGACGAAAGCACCCAGCACAATCACCGCCGCCAAAATGGCAAGCGCCGTTATCCACCAACGCCGGGGCCGGTGTCCCGAACTGTTTCCATTCAATGGCATGCAGAGAAACGCACAAGCTTCAATGTATATCATCCAGGCGCGCGAGAGCAGGCAAATGGACGCTTGGGACTTACCTGTTAAGATGCTCCGGGCCGACCGTTTGCGTCAGCATCAGCGCGGAAATGTCAGCGGGGAGTCGGCGCAGCGAGGGCACAAAACAAAGCGCCCCAGACTCAGCAAGTCATGGGACGCTCATTCGAACTCTTCGGGCTATCGGCTGCCAACTTCACTCAGGGATGATTTTCCCAATTGTGCTGAGTCTCCCAGCGATGTTCTTTCCCATTCCACCACTGATGATTCTCATTCCAACAACGCTCCCGTTCGGCATCCAGATCTCGCCGCCGTTCATCCGCTGCGCGGCTGTGTTCGCCCTTGTCGTGGATCGCTTTGTCCAGTTTCGCTTCCGCCTTTTCGATGGCATGCTGGCACTTCGTTCTGGCATCGGCGTGCACGAGGGGTGCTGCCGCAAATAGCAAAAGCGCCCCCGCCACTATGGCTGCCACTGCTGTTTTTCCAAATCGTCGATTCAAGAGTTTCTCCTCTCTGTTTTCGGGATGACCGCAAGCTAGAACCCCGCAGATTCTATGAAAAGCCGGCCCCACCTCTCGATATAGTACATCCGGTGGTTGCAACAGGCGAACGAGCAAGACCCAACGCGCCCACGAGGCGCGGAGCCAAGTTCCCTCCCCATTCCATTGGTCGGAGTTCCTAACAACCGGCAAAGCTTGGTTCGCGGCGCTTGGGACAAGGGCCTGGGTACAATAGGCAGATGCCGAAATCTCGCCGGTCCCGATCTCCCCGTTATGCTTCTCCTGGTTACACCGCCGAGCACGCCAGAGCCGGGCTCGATCACGATTTCCCGGAGATTGAAACCTGGCCGAACCAGTTTCCCGCTTCTGGTCAAGCAGGATACGAGATTGTGGTGGATGATCCGGAATTCACGTCCGTCTGCCCGAAGACCGGCTTGCCGGACTTCGGTAACATCGTGATCCGCTACGTGCCGGATCGCCGGTGCCTGGAGTTGAAATCGTTAAAGGAATATCTCCAGGCATATCGAAACCTCGGCATCTTCCAGGAGAATGTTGTGAATCGGGTGCTGGCGGATGTTGTGCGCTGGGCCAAGCCGGTGTGGGCGGAAGTGAAAGGCGAGTTCCGTCCGCGCGGCGGGATTTCGACAGTCGTGATCGCGAGGTGGCCGCGAGGGAAGAAGGGGCAGAAGTAATCGGATGTTTTGGAACCTCCCAGAGTCCGCGTTTCTCCTCTTCGTCGTGCTATATTCGCTCGACCTGTGACCCCGACCAAGCTCTATCCTCGCACCGCTCTAGCGCTGCTGACGGCGCTGAACCTGCTCAATTACATCGACCGCTCGGTGTTGTTCGCGGTGCAGGATCTGGTTAAAGCGGAGTTCCATCGCAGCGACGCGGCGTTCGGCCTGCTCACCAGCGTCTTCTTCATTTTTTATATGTGCGCGGCGCCCTTCATGGGGCCGCTTTCACTGCGCTTCTCGCGCAAGCGCGTCATCGTCGCCGGGGCTTTGGTGTGGAGCGGGGCCACTCTACTCACCGCCGTCACAACAAACTTCAACCAACTGCTCATTCGGCACACCCTGGTGGGCATCGGCGAAGCCAGCTTTGTCATTCTTTCTCCAACCTTTGTCGCAGACATGTTTCCGGTCGAAAAACGAGGAAGGGTGATGGGGGTGTTTTATCTCGCGCTGCCGGTCGGAACCGCGCTGGGGTATCTGCTCGGCGGAGTCATGGGTCCAAAGTACGGCTGGCGGGCCCCATTTTACGCTGGTGCTGCGCCCGGAGTGCTACTGGCGTTCCTGCTTCTGCTGCTTCCGGAACCGCCACTCGGCCAATTTGATCCGCCCGAGAGCAAGGCTCCAGAGCGGGACACGCTGAAAAGCCTGTTCCATAATCCCGCATTCCTCACGGCAACCCTCGGCATGGCGATGATGACGTTCGCGCTCGGAGGACTCCAGGTCTGGATGCCGACGTTTCTGTACCGCGCCCACGGTTATAGCCTACTGGATGCAAACATAATCTTCGGATTGAGCACCGTCTGCAACGGCTTAGTTGCGTCCCTCGCCGGCGGCTGGATCTCCGATCGATTGCTGCGCCGCACAAAGTCCGCCCACTACCTTGTGTCTGCCGTCAGTCTGGGGTTGGGCATTCCCGCCATGTGCGTTGCCTTGTTTGCGAGCGGCAGCACCATGGTCGTGGGCATTTTTGTTGCCGAGTTCTTGCTGCTCTTGAACACTGGTCCGCTGAACGCCGCTGTGATCGATTCGGTCGGACCGCATGTGCGCGCGGCTGCCCTGGCGGTAAACATCTTTGTCTTCCACTTACTCGGGGATGTGCCATCCCCAGCTTTGATCGGCTATATCTCGGACAAGTATTCGCTGCGACTTGCTTTCGTGGGACCGGTCATCGCGATCGCACTGTCTTCTGCCATACTGTTCTACGGCATGCGCTTTGCCCCGCCCTTACGTTTGCAAGATGAATCAGCGGCAGCGCAAGTTTCCTCGGGAGTATCTTCCTAAGCAGAATGCATTGGCGAACCGTTTACTGGATTGCAGTTTCTTGGGCTGCAGGTGGCATCCTCGCGCTGGCCTGGTTTTCGCGCATTGTGGAAGCGGCGTTCGGCATGCCGCATGTCGCCAATATCGCGCGGCCCGAATGGGATCGCAGGCCAGCGACCCCGAATGGCGAGCCCAGAGTCAGCATTATTGTTCCCGCGCGCAATGAGGAAGAACGCATTCGCGAGACGCTCGTGCAGTTGCTCGCCCTTGACTATTCCAACTACGAAGTTATTGCCGTCGACGACCGCTCGACGGACCGCACCGGCCAGATCATGGAGGAGGTTGCCGCAAATTACCAATCTCTGGTCGTGCCGAAGTTGGTCTTGCCGAAGCTGGGCTTGCTGAAGGTGATCCACGTTTCGGAACTGCCATCGGGCTGGTTGGGCAAAACGCACGCCATGTGGATGGCCGGCCAGCAGGCGAGCGGAGACTGGCTGCTCTTCACCGATGCCGATGTGCTTTTCAAGCCCGATTCTCTGCGGCGCGCTGTCGCCTATGCCATAGCTGAGCGCGCCGACCACGTCGTTCTTTTCCCGCGCATGATCATGAAGGAACCGGGCGAGAAAATGATGATCGCCTTCTTCCAGGTGTTATTTGTTTTCGGACATCGGCCGTGGAAAGTTGCCGATCCCAAAGCGCGCGACCACATGGGGGTGGGCGCTTTCAACCTGGTCCGGCGCCCGGTTTACGACGCGGTCGGCACGTACCGCGCATTGCGCATGGAAGTGATCGACGACATGAAGCTGGGCAAAGTAATCAAGAACGCTGGCTTCGCACAGCGTAACGTTTCCGGGGAGGATCTGATTTCCCTGCACTGGGCAAAGGGCGCTCTTGGCATCGTTGACAATCTCACCAAAAACTTTTTTGCCGTGCTTTCTTTCCAGTGGTGGCGGACGGTGGCCACCGTGGTGGGTCTGGGTGTTCTGAACCTTGGACCATTTCTTGGCGTCTGGCTGGCACATGGTTGGGCGCGAATTCCTTATGCCATCGCGCTCGGTTCGCTGTTTACGATTTATTGCGGAATGTGGTTTCGGTGGAAAGTCTCGCCATATTATTTTTTTCTGCATCCGGTCGGTGCCAGCCTGTTCATGTACATACTGCTGCGCTCCATGTTTCACGCGCTCTGGAATGACGGCATTGTGTGGCGGGGGACGAAATATTCGCTAGAAGAGTTACGGAAGGGTATGGTGTGAGGAAAGTCACGAGTAACTGTGACGATTTGCATGTGTCTGGGGTTATTAATCTGGTTCCGGCCTAGGCCCAAGTTACCTAAGTGTGTAGCACAGCGTTGTATTTCTGTGTACCTTGAGGTTGCGTTTTTCTAACGTCGGACTCTACGGTGACGTATACTTCGAGTAGATTCTAGACATCTAAGACTGTATGCACTTTGTTTGGAGGAAATGCCTGTCCCCGGAAATAGCGGTAGGCAGGCTAAGTTCGATTTCGCAAAGGAGAGAACATGCAAAAGTTAGTTGTTTTGATCGTGTTTCTGGGACTCCTCGCGCTTCCGTTGATGGCGCAGACAGTGGAGGTGTTCGGCGGTTATCAATACTTGCGCGTCGGTAGCGTCAACGGCAACGGCGACCACGGCAACGGCACAGGCGCCTTTAACACTAACGGCTGGGACGGTTCCTTGAGCGCCTACTTCAACAAGTTTATTGGTGTGACGGGGGATTTTAACGGTGCCTACGGATCGGTCCAACAGGCCAACGTTCATCTTTACTCTTACAGCGGCGGCCCGGTGGTTGCTTTCCGCGAGGGTAAGATAAACCCATTCGTCCACGTGCTGTTCGGAGGGACCCATGTAGGCGTGTCGAATTGCAGCGGGTCTAACTGCTCCCAAAACGGTTTCACCACGTTGTTTGGTGGCGGAGTGGACGTCAAAGTCAACCGGGCCGTCGCGGTTCGCCTCGCTGAATTTGACTATGTTTACTATCATTTCTCAAACCTCACCACGAGCAACGACAACGTCAG
>JBEKWX010000311.1:0-4854 GCA_049512675.1 Terriglobales bacterium
TAAGCAACTCACGGGCTGAGAGCTCACTCAACTGGCCGGCGCCCAGCAGAAGCACTTTTTTGTTTTCCAGTGTGCCGAAAATCTGGAGTGCAAGTTCGACGGCGGCATAAGGAATCGAAACCGCCGCTCTACCGATAGCCGTTTCGCTGCGCACGCGATCAGAGACTGTGAGCGCCTTGTGCAATATGGCGTCGAGGAATCGGCCCGTTGCCCCCACCTTCTGCGCCTGCCTCCAAGCCTCTTTCACTTGGGAAACGACCTGGGGTTCGCCGACCACCATGGAGTCAAGGCTGGATGCTACCCGGAAGATATGCAAGAGCGAAGCTTCATCCAGCAAGCGGTAGAAGTGCTTCCATTCGCAGAGCTTGAGTTCATATTCGGCGCCCAGAAGTCGCATCACGGAGTTGGCGGCCAGGGTGACATCGGAAGCCCACAACCAAAACTCAGTGCGGTTGCAGGTGGCCACTACGATTACTTCTTCGATGCCTTCCGCTCTTGACAACTGCACCAAGGCTTCGCAGCGGCGGCTTTCGCTGATCCAGAAACGCTCCCGCACTGCTACCGGAGCTGTACGGTAGTTCAGGCCCACAACCATGAGAGTCGGTTCCACTCCAGCTCCTAACAGATCACTCCATTAGTGGGGAGAGCACACGGCATGCCAAAGAAATTCCAGTACCGAAATGGGAAACAGCTTTCGTTTCAGCGGTTTAGTTAAATTTTGGTGAGCAGGGAAGCGGCATTTGGGCGGCGGGACTGAGGGATATCACGCTAGGTTCGTGTCTTTTGGCTCCTTAGGCCTGTTGCCAAAGAGACACGGAGGCGGGGGGAAGGCTTCTTAGAATGCACAACTAACTGTGCTTTCTCTGTGCCTCCGTGTCTCTGTGGCGCCAGGCCCTTTTCGGCGGCGGAAGCGTGCCGTTTTAGCGTGCGAGTTCCGCCGGTGTAATAACCTTCTCCTTTTTCAAACCTTTCGCTTGCGGTTCGTAGACGCAGAACGGCTCCTCATCGAGATAATTGCCGGTGGCAGCGTAGGCGCGCGCCCGGCAACCCATGCAAATGTTGCGGAACTCGCAGCAGCCGCACTTCCCCTCGAGGTTGTTGGTGTCGCGGAGTTGATTGAAGACCACCGCATTCTCCCAGATGTCGGCGAACGACTGCCTCTTCAAATCTCCCGCCAAAGCCGGCAAGTATCCACAGGGAAAGACCTCGCCCTGATGAGAAATGAAACACACTGCGGTTCCAGCCAGGCATCCCTTGGTCATAGCGTTCATGTCGGAAGGATGTTTTCCCGGGTGTCCCACTGGCTGCCCATGTGCGTGAGGCTTCAACTCGATGCCGGTTGAGCCGGGCATCGCCATCTCAGTGGGGCCGATGCCTGGTCTGAGATCGGGCGAATGCTGCGCCGCTGCAACTTCTGGCGGAGCAGCGTGAGCCGCCGCTGCGGCGGCCTCGGAACGATGCTCCTTGGCGCGCCGCTGGCGAACCACGCGGAAGTAGTGTGGCGCACAGGTCGCCTTCATCTCGATGCCACCTTCGAGTGAGCGATCGTAGAACCAGTTCAGCATCTGCTCGTACTCTTCTGGCGGAACCATTTGTTCGGCAGCGATATCTACGCCGCAGCCTACCGGCACCAACAGGAATGTGTGCAGGGCGTCCGCTCCAAGCGACTTTGCCAGTTCGAGCACGGCTGGAAGCTGATGAGCATTGTGGCGGGCGATCGTCGTGTTGATCTGCACTGACATGCCCAGATTCTTCAGATTACGGAAACCGGCAATGGCGGCATCGAATGCGCCGGGAATGCCGCGGAAAGTATCGTGGGTAAGCGCATCAGCGCCGTCCAGGCTAATGGCGACGCGCTGTACGCCGCTATCGACGATCATGCGCGCGACGTGCTTGGTAACCAGCGTGCCGTTCGTGGCCAGCGCCACGCGCAGACCCTTGTCCGTGCCATAGCGCGCCAACTGGAAAATATCCGAACGGAAGAGCGGCTCGCCACCGCTAAGCACCAGGATAGGATTGGACACGGTGACAATCTCATCGATGATATCGCGTGCCGATTGGGTGGAAAGGTCAGAGGGAGAACTCAGCTCCGTCGCGGTGGCCCGGCAATGGATGCAGCGGAGATTACACCCTTTGGTCAACTCCCAGAAAATCAATCGTGGCTTGTTCTGCTTTGTTTGACTTGCATGCTGCCCGTTGCCGTTTGACGAGGCCATGTGCGGTTTCCCTCTCTACCTGAACTCTGACGCCACCCTATGCGCAACAATAAGAGAGAACGAATCGCCCAGCGGTGACAATCATCACCGGGAATTGTGATCTCGGTCACGAGACTTAAATCCTCTTGAACCGGGGGCTTGGGGCGTGGATCGACACTTTTCCAGGAGTATCGCCGTCGTGCCGATGCCTGGTTCAGGCAAGTCCCTGGCGGGGGCGCGGCACTAATTGTGATTTGCGATCTCGCGCAGCGCCGCCGTGTTGCGAATCACCAGAGTCGAGCCTTTCGACTGCAAGATCTGACGCTTCCTCATCTCGGCAAACAGCCGGGTAACCGTTTCGCGCGAAGTTCCGATCATCTGGGCGATTTCCTCGTGGGTGAGGCGAAGCTTCAGGCGGGGATCGCCTTTGGCGCCCTCTCCATTCTTGGAAGTCCATTCCAGAAGCAACTTAGCCAGTTTCTCGCCAGCGGAGTGTGACAGTCCGAGCGCGCCTGCTTCCTTACAAGCATTGTGATATTTCTCGCTTAACTGCTCGGCCACTTTGAAACAGGCCTCCACGTCATCCTTCAGGAAGTGCAGAAAGTCGTCGCGCTTGACGAAATTGACCTGGCAGGGGTCAATCGTCTCCGCCGTCACTTCGTAAGGTTTGCCGGAGATGGTGGCGCTCAACCCTAGCACCTCCCCCGGCTCGGCAAGCTTTACAATTACCGTTCTGCCGCTCGGGGAGTTAATGGCAAGTTTTACAGTACCTTTGCAGAGCACAAAAATGCCGCGCGGCAGTTGCCCCTGGACAAACAGCACCGCGCCCTGAGGATAAGCGGTCGCGTATTTGATGCCTTCAAAAGCCTGCAACGCGGCAGGCGGCAGATCGCAGAAGATACGATCAACTCGCAGCTTGCATGTAAGGCAGCTTTCTACAATCTCCATTCCATATGGCGAGAGCATGAACCAGCCTCCTGAACACGTCGGCTCCAGCTCGCTTACGTGGATTGCTTCTTGCGCAGTCCACGAGTCACCTGAGCCGGACCTCTGTCGCCAGTGTCCGCCGGGATGAAACACTTCGCTGTGCTGCAAGACACACGGCAGTGTGATCTTCCTCACGTCCCCGGGAAGCCAAGCAAGCCTCAGCTGTTGCCATAGTTGCCGCAGTGGTTTTCCTGTCCGAAATGGGCGTAAAACGATCACTTGCTACCAGATAAGAGCAAGGGGCACAAGCCAGTGCCCCAAACCGGCTCAGCGCCGGATCCAAAGATAGTCAGCCTGCCTACTTCGCTTGCAGGGATTCGATGTACTTGGTGAGGTTTACCACGCGTTGCTGCACCTCAGTCTCGTGTCCACTGCTCACGCTCCAAAACAACGCTCCCCACACTGGCATCTCCCTGGATCCGTGCGCGGGAACCGCGGATTCGTTGCGGATGGAGGACGAGACTTTCATCGACGGATATTTCCCCCCGTTGTTCTTGCTCAGCAGGGTAAGGTCGTTGGGAGGAACCTTCAGCGCGCTGGCCGCGGGCCCTCCACCTTTGCCGTCCGTTCCATGGCAAACGGCACAGTATGCCGTGTACATATCCTTGCCGGATACAGGCGACGTGGACCTAATAGGGACCGATTTTATGGCTTTCTCGGGTTGGCCCTGCGCTTGGTCCTGCGCGGCGACGGTGCAGGTGAACGCGATCAGGACAGTGAATATCACAATCAGTTTCTTCATGGACATCGCATTTCTCCTTTTACACTCCGCTCTCGAAAATCTAAGCGCACTCAGTAACCAAAAACCGGCTGGGTTGCTGCCTGCCGCTTCGCAGTCCGCTATTGCTTCGAAATTTTCCATTCCCGACCGGACCGCTCGAGAGCAAGAGTCGATTTCGTCGGTTCTCCATTATAGAAGGCGACTTCATACTTGTTGATCAGGGTTTGACGTTCCCAAAGATTGAAGCTTTTGACCAGCGGGCCGCCCGCATCAAACACGTCGCCCAATTGATTGGGCACCCATCTCCAGGTGTATTCGACGATGGCGTTGTTGAGTCCGTTCATGTTCACGCTGGTGACGCTCACCAGTTGCCGCTGCGCCAGGGGAGCCTGATACGAGAATGTGCCATCCGTTTCCTGCGATTTCTTGAAACCCGGCACGCCGCTCATCAGGCGCTCTCCTTCGGGTGTGATGGAGACCAGCACGCTGCCCTGTGCCGCCTTGGCCAATTTGATAATTCCTGCTTTTTCCAATAATCGATAATTAGGATCCCCTGGTTTTTCGTCGACACTGGGTTTTACGAGACCAGTGCGAAAGTGAATAATGGCCGGACCTGGTCCCTGCAACGCCGCTGCTACTATGCCGCTCGCATCCTGCGCGCGGAGAGGCGTTTTGCCCCGGACCTGGAAGAGCACGTAGGTTGCTAAGCCCACGATCCCCGCAACCAGACACATCATGAGCAGCAGCGGCAAGATCGATGAGCGTCGTTCCATCTCAACTTCGGCTTCAAACATGGCAACTCCCTTCCTGAAGAGCGCGAACTCGTCAACCAACCCTCATTCTCAGTCCTCGTTTTCCCGATTGCTGTGATCAATGGCACCATCATCTGTGTCTCGCCTCACCGATGCGGCAAGACCCGACGCGGTAAGAGCGCGGGCGTCTCCCGAATAA
>JBEKWX010000312.1:0-4849 GCA_049512675.1 Terriglobales bacterium
AGGAAACAGGATCCGGATATCGATCGCGCCACCGTCTATCGCACGATTGCGTTGCTCAAGAATCGCGGGTTGATCGATGAGTTGGATCTGATGCACATCGAGGGCGAGAAGCACTATTACGAGGCCAAGACGAATCGCGACCACTGCCACATGGCTTGTTTCCGATGTGGCGCCATCATGGAATACGCGAGCTCGTCTTTCGAGAAACTCAAGGAAGAGATGGTCAAGCAGAGCGGTTTTCAGATCCGGGTGGTGCGCCTGGAAGTGGGCGGATTTTGCAAACGATGCCAAAAGGCTGCCGGCTAGAGGGCTTTTTTTTGCCAATATATGTGCGACTCAGTCGCAACTAATGAATTCATACGAGATTAATGCGAGAAGAAAGCACTTAATACTGTCCCCGGCGACAAAAGTTTTTCGCGAAGAATTGGGGCGGACCGACAATCGACAACCCGCTGGGGCGACGACCCACGGTGATGGCACAGTTTCCCACGGGTTTCGAAAGGACAAAGGCAGCATCGCTGGTGTTCGGCAGAGTTGTGCCATCGGACTCTTGTTCTCGCTGACAAGGCGCTTCCGGCGCAGTTCCTTGTTTCTTTCTGTTCTATTTCTCATGTTCTTTAGTTTGAATTCATGGGCTGGAGTTGGCGGGAGCGTTTCGGGCACCATCAAGGATGCGAGTAATGCCGTAGTTCCCAATGCCGCTGTAAACGCAATCAATGTCGAGACCGGGGTCCAGCATCAGGCCGCAACCAATGGTCAGGGATTCTACTCTTTCGCCAACCTTCCCATCGGGCACTACAACATTGCGATCCAAAAAGCGGGATTCAAACCGTATCAGCGGACCGGCGTCATTATCAACGCCAACAGCGTGGTGACGGTCGACGCGGTTTTGGCGGTGGGCGAGAGATCCGATGTGGTTACCGTTGCCGAAAACCAGCTCCTGGTTGAAACGACGAGTACACAGATGGGCGAAGTCATCACCAGTGAGCGGATGGCGGCGGTGCCTCTCAACGGCCGGAGCTTTACGGATTTGCTTTCCCTTCAACCCGGGGTTGCGCCGGCCACTTCGATCACGTCCGACACGGTGCAGGACGTGGGTGCGACTGCGCTCTCTCCCTCCGGAGACTTGAATCCCGGCACCATCTCGATTAACGGCCAGCGGGAATTTGCCAACAGTTTTCTGGTGAACGGAAGCGATGTCGAGGAAGACGTCAACATGGGGGCGGCGATTGTTCCCAACCTCGATTCCATCGATGAATTTCGGATTCTTACCAATAACTTCGATGCCGAATACGGCGAGTTCAGCGGCGGCCAGATCAACGTCGTAACCAAGTCGGGAACGAATGTATTTCACGGCGATGTTTTCGAATTCCTACGCAACACGGACCTCGATGCGCGCAACTACTTTTCTCCCACGCGTGGCGTATTTAATCAAAACCAGTTTGGGGGAACTTTCGGCGGGCCGATCCTGAGGAACAAGATCTTCTTCTTTGGGGACTATCAGGGAACGCGGTCGACCCAGGGAGTGGACACGGGGAATATTCCGGTGCCGTCGATGCAGGACCGCACGACAGGCAACTTCTCGGATCTACCGGATAATTCCAGCGGCTTCAACCCCTTGGGTTTCTGCGGCACACAGACCGACCCACGCACCCATGAAGTGTATGAACTCCCTTGCACCGTGAGCGGACCCAACGTGGCCATGATGCTTTCGAAGGCACTCCCTTACCCCGTCACGAGCGGCGAGCCGTATTACTACAGCGGGAATTACATCGATCCCATCACGGAGAAGGAGGTAAATTCAGGACCTTGCTCTTCCCCAACGAATGGATGCGTCTTTCCGAATGCTACTGTCGCTACAAGCGCCTGGATCGCGCCCGGCACAAATTTGCTGCAATACATTCCCCAGCCCAACGTCGGAACCAATCTATTCTCTACGTCGGCCTACGGCAAAACCTTGCGCGACGATAAAGGCGCCTACCGTCTTGACGCCAACACGCGTTGGGGGCTGATGTCCGCCTATTACTTTCTCGACGACTGGTCGCAGAACAATCCCTACCCGGTCGGTCAAGGCGGAGCGAACGTTCCGGGCTTCAATGCGCTTTATACGGGCCGGGCGCAGTTGCTTGGCCTCGGCAATACGAAAACGCTTAATCCGACTGCCGTCAACGAATTTCGCTTCAGTTACTTGCGCGACGCGAATGACCTCGGCAAACCAATCGGAGGAGTCGGCGTTAGCCTGGCCTCCCAGGGCTTCGAGGTGGGTCAAGGAACTCCGGGAATCGTGCCGTTGTCTCCGAGAACCGAAGGAGTTGAAAGTGTCGGCTTTAACAGCTTTACGATCGGAACGAACACAAATGAACTAAGGCAAGTTGGCAACACATTCCAGTGGCTCGATAACTTTTCTAAAGTGATCGGAACCCACACCATCAAGTTGGGGGGCGAGTTCCACTACGATCAGGTCAACGTCAATGCGATCGCGCAGTTTAATGGCAGCTTCCTGTTCTTTGGAAGCGAGACCGGCTCCGACTTCGCAGACTTCCTGTTAGGAGTACCAAGCCAGTACAACCAGAGCCGGCTTCAGCCCTTTTATGGCCGGAACAAATACACAGGCATCTACGGGCAGGATAGCTGGCGCGTGACCCACAGCATCACGCTGAATTATGGTTTGCGGTGGGATCGGATCGAGCCCTGGTATGAGAAGTACAACCAGATCGCGACATTCGAGCCGGGTAAGCGGTCGGTCGTTTTTCCAGGAGCCCCCGCCGGCATCCTTTATCCCACCGACCCGGGAGTGCCGCGGACTTTGGCGCCTCCGGGAAATCGCGACTTCGCTCCACGCATAGGCGTAGCCTATTCGCCCAGCGCCTCGGGCGATGGCCTGCTCGCACGAATAGTTGGAGGTCCCGGCAAAACCAGCGTGAGAGCGAGTTATGGGATGTTCTATACTGCGATCGAGGCACTTACAATTGGAGTCATGAGCGCCAATGCGCCCTACGGTATAACTTACACTAGCCCCGCGCCGCCGCTATTCTCTACACCGTTCATAACGGCGGCAAACGGCCAGAATCTGGGCCAAGTGTTCCCGGTTACTCTCGCTCCACTAAACAGCAGCGCCAGTCATCCGGACCCCAACATTAACTGGGCGCAATTCGAACCCGTTACGGGTCTTCCGAACTATCCTACCACTAATCGGATTCCGTACACCGAGGAATACATGCTCTCGCTGGAGCGCGGGTTCGGAGCCCACACAGTACTTAGCTTGAATTATGTAGGCACCCAGGGACATCGACTGCTGGTGCTGGAGGAGGCCAATCCCGGTAATCCAGCGCTCTGTTTGTTCCTGAGCAATCCCGCTAACCTCGCGCCGGGACAAACCTTGTGCGGTCCCTTCGGCGAAGGTACCACTTACAAAACCTCTGTAACGTCTATCTACGCCGGGAAGGTATTTAAGGGCACCCGGGGACCGCTGGGTTCCAATTTTGGCAGCGATGCCAACCAGGCCACTATCGGCAATTCCAATTACAACGCTTTGCAGATCACTTTGCGCCACAGCAGTAAACGCCTAAGTGTGCTAGCGGGATACACCTATAGCAAGTCCGAAGACCAGTCTTCGAACGTCGGGGAAGAGGTCAATCCGCTCGATCCCTCACTGAGCAAAGCTTTGTCGGCCTTTGACGTGAAACACAACTTTGTCGTCAGTTATAGCTACAACATTCCGTTCGAGATACTCTTTCACGCCTCGAACCGTTGGACGGAAGGATGGGAGATTTCTGGTATTAGCCATTTCACTTCGGGCCTGCCCGTGACTCTCGTCAATTATGGCGACAATTCTCTGCTCGGGGCGGAACCGAATGGCATCAATAACTATGGTGTTGACGAGCCAGACTACACGGGCGGCGCTCTCGATCTGAATCACAATCCGCGCAACGGGCGGTCTTATTTCGATACCGCGCAGTTCAGCGAGAACACCTTGGGCACACCGGGCACAGCCAAACGGCGCCTTTTTTACGGGCCGGGGATGGACAATTACGATATCGCACTTCTCAAGAATATGCGTCTGACGGAATCGAAGTCGCTGCAGTTCCGGCTCGAAGGTTTCAACATTTTCAACCACGCTCAGTTTTTCGGACCGCAATCCGTCGATGGCAATATCGGCAGTTCCGCCTTCGGCCAAGTCGTCAGCGCCCATTCGCCCCGCCTGGTTCAGTTAGGCGCAAAGTTCTTTTTCTAGCAGAGCGGAAAAGCAATCGCAGAACGAAAATAGCAGCGTCGCCGCTTAAGGCGTCACGTGCTCGCGTGAGCCTAGTCACAGCCCCGCCGAACGAACATTTCTATACTGAAACGACGACGCGGGGGACAGAATGAACTATCCCGTTTGGCAACTTGGATTTCCTGGCGGATTGCTGATCGCGGCTGTGGCCGTGCTTCACGTCTTCATCTCCCACTTCGCAGTCGGCGGCGGCGCCTACCTGGTTCTAACCGAGCGTCGCGCGTATGCACGCAACGATTCGGAGCTGCTGGCGTACGTGAGGCATCATTCCAAGTTCTTCGTGCTGCTGACCGTAGTTCTTGGGGCGGTTACCGGCGTGGGGATCTGGTTCACGATCGGGTTGGTCAGCCCGGAGGCAACTTCTTCGCTCATTCACACGTTCGTTTGGGGATGGGCGATCGAATGGGTTCTTTTTTTCGTCGAGATCGCCGCCGCTCTCATCTACGTCTACCACTGGGATACTCTGGACCGGCAAACTCATCTCATCGTTGGCTGGATCTACTTCGTCGCGGCCTGGGCGAGCCTGGTGGTGATCAACGGCATTATCACCTACATGCTCACGCCCGGACGCTGGCT
>JBEKWX010000313.1:0-4822 GCA_049512675.1 Terriglobales bacterium
GACACTCTCCCGGTTAGGCCAATGAAACCCAAGAAAACGATTCTTTGTGTCGACGATGACGAACAGTCGCTCTCCATTCGCAAAATTATGCTGGAAACGCGGGGCTACCGCGTGCTCGCATGCAACAGTGGCGAGATGGCCCTCGAGGCCTTCCGCCGGGGCGGCATCGATCTGGTGCTCACCGACCTGATCATGCCCGGTGTAGATGGTTCGCGGCTGATCGAAAAAATCAAAAGTCTTTCTCCGCAGACTCCGGCCGTGCTGATCTCCGGACGAGCCAAAATCTACGAACGCGAAACGCAGGCCGACGTTTTTCTGTGCAAGGGAATGTACGAACCCGCGGACCTGCTGGAACGCATTCGCCTGTTGCTGGTGCGCAAGCGTGGCCCCAAGCGTCAGGCTGAACTCCGCGCCGGTGCGGGGGTCGTGGAGCACGCGACGGTGGCGTGAAGTCATTGAGGCATTGAATCATTGACTCAATCCCTCAATGATTCGATGCCTCAATCACGCTTCTTCCTGTGATATGGTTTTCACTGGATGTCGGCCTTCATCGAAGCCAGGGAACTGCGCAAAACCTATCGGGTTGGCAAGATTGATGTGCCAGCCCTGCGCGGCGTTTCCTTCAGCGTTCAGAAAGGGGAGTTCGTTACGGTCGTGGGCCCATCGGGCAGCGGCAAGTCCACGCTCTTTTATCTGCTCGGCGGACTGACCCGCGCCGACTCGGGAAGCGTCACCATCGATGGCGTGGATTTCGCAACGCTCTCCGACGGCGAGCGCACCCGGCTGCGCAAGAGCAAAATCGGATTCGTCTTCCAGAAATTCAACCTTCTGCCGACGCTGAGCGCGCGCTCGAATATCGAGATCGCCGTTGACATTGCCGGCCTGGCCGCTCCCGATCCCGCGTTCCTGAAGAAGATCACCGAGATGCTCGGTATCGCCCAGCGTCTGGAGCATCGGCCGAACGAGCTTTCCGGCGGCGAACAGCAGAGAGTCGCGCTCGCCCGGGCTCTCATCAACCGGCCCGCCATCGTGCTCGCCGACGAGCCCACTGGCAACCTGGATTCGAAAAGCTCGAGCGTCGTCCTCAACATGCTGCGCCAGTCGAACAAGGATTTGGGGCAGACCGTGCTCATGATTACGCACAATCCCGAGGCGGCCGAGTATGGCGACCGCATCGTCCACATGCGCGACGGCCAGATCGTAACTCCGGATGAAGACCCGCAGTGGTCGCCGCACCATCCGGCCGAACACTTGCAGTCCTGATCGCGCAATGGAAGGCTGCCCGCCTACTTTTTTTCCGCCGATGGGGGCGCCAGATCCTGCGGGAAGCTCTTCAGGGCAACCTCGCGCGAGCGGGAAGAAGTTCTCTTCGCTTCATCGGTTGAGTTCTCGACCAGAGTTCCCTTGAGCACGTAATACGCTTCGTCGCCCCGACTCTTGCCTTCGCCGCGCTCGACCGTCCCGCGAAATTCGAACGCTAGACCGCGCACGGTTCCGGTCTTAAACGCGAGTTGGTTGCCGTCGAGCTTACCCGACTCAAAAAATTGCTCGAGAAACCCGCTATCGCCTTCCTTATCGGCATAGCGCGAAACAAAGCCGATGACGTTTCCGTTATCTTCGACGGTGACCTGCACAAACTCGCCATCACGCAAAAAGCTGTATATGCCGGAGCAGTCTTTATTCTGTCGATCCGGATTCTGTCGATCCGGCTTCGCTTGCGCGCCGGCCAGCAGCAGAGCAAAAAGAACGAAAGACGCAAGTTGCGGCGCGTAGAAGCGGGTAGTGTGGATCGGCATGCTTACCCCGGAACATTGAGTATAGCGGCCATGATTATAATGCGGGCAAAACAGGATGCCGGCGAGCCGCCCCTCGCGGTCAGTTATAATCTGTCTACAGATTAGCCATCCGTGGCGAGCCAGCGCTGGCGCCTCGGATCCCGCCATCCGGGGGCAACCGTTGTGGGGGTGGCTAGGGTCGCAACTGGAGCCAGAGATGGAATCCCCGGAGAAAAGACTGCTGAGACTTCTGGTCGAACGCGATCCTGCGAGGCCGGAATTCGCTAGCGAATTTCGCGAAGCGCTTCGCCCGGTACTACGCCGGGCGGAGTTCCCGGGCGACGACGCACTCCACCTGTGGCAGGATGTGTTCGTCGAGCAAAAGTTACCTTGGGGACGATTCCTGCAATCCGCGCTGTTGCACGCGGCGGCGGTTGCTCTGATATGGACGCTTTCGCTCTCCTGGCTTCGACAGCAAAGAATTCTGGTGCACGCCGCGTTTGACCCGTCGTCGCTGGTAACTTATACGCCGGAAGAATATCTGCCACCGCTCGACACGGGTGCATCTGACGCGCCGAAGGAGCAAAAGGGAGAGCCCGCCTACGCGAAGCAACCGATCCTTTCGGTTCCGCGGGAAGCGGACAATCGGTCCCAAACCATTGTCGTGCCGCCTGACGTCAAGCTCGACCATGATGTCGCCTTGCCCAACATCGTCGCGATGGGAGCCGTCGTTCCGGCGGTTCCGCTGGATGCGACCGAAGCCCCGTTGAGCCGCATGGTTGCGCCGGAGATGCAGGTCGTGGCGCCCGCGCCGGACGTGGAGTTTGCGCCGGACCGTGTGGTTCCATCGGCAATGAAGTCGGATGTGATTGCGCCGCCTCCGGAAGTCACGGCCCATCAAACGCGCGGCCTGGCCGGACCCGGGACGGCGGTCGTGGAACCGCCTCCAGAGTTGACGCAATCGACAAAGGGGCAGGTGGGGCTCGTAAACATTGGCCCGAGTGAAGTGGTGGCGCCCGCTCCGCAGCTCACTATCGAGGAACAGCATTCGCTGGCGGCGCGCGGCAGCGGACGCCTGGGGGGCGGTAGCGTACAACCGGTGGGCCCTCCACCGAGCGTGGCTGCGGCGAGCGGCGCCAGCGCGGGCGGACGGCTGATCGCGTTGGGGATTCATCCCGTTGCGCCCACTGGACCCGTGGCTGCTCCTGAAGGCAATCGCCGGGGAACATTTGCCGCAACTCCGCAGGGAAAACTGGGCGCTTCGGGAACACCAGATTCAGCGGGACCGAAATCGGAAGCGAAGAGCGCGGGTGGTCGAGGAGATGGCAGCGGCGGCTTCAACGCGCGCAACAACAACTCTCTGCCGGCTGGCCTGCATGTGGGCGCGGCAGACGCCGGCGCGGACGATGCGCGCGAGATGGCTAGCCTTTCGTCATCGTCATCATCGGGAGCGGCGCCGGGAGCGACGCCGGGCGCGCGGCCGGGTGCGCGCGTTGCCACTCCGGTTTCCGACGACAAAATCACCGAGGTAGACCGCAAGGTTTTTGGCGGCAAGCGCGTCTATGGCAGGACGATGAACATGCCGAATCTGAATTCCTCGACGGGCAGTTGGGTGATGAAGTTTGCGGAACTCGACGGGGGGCGGAAAGACGGACAATTACTGGAGCCGGTTGCCATGGAAAAATCGGACCCCGGCTATCCACTGGAATTGATTCGCGCCAACGTACACGGCGTGGTCAAGCTCTATGCGGTCATTCGCGCCGATGGTGAGGTGAGCGACATTCGCGTCCTCAACAGCCCGGACGATCGTCTGGATTCCTACGCGACGAAAGCCCTGGCCAGCTGGAAATTCCTGCCGGCAGAAAGAGCGGGAAAACCAGTAGCAGTTGAAACGGTGGTCGAGATCCCGTTTCGGGTTAGGCGGAATTTCTGAGCGGCTGAGACGGGACGGGATCGCAGAAATTCTAAAGTGAAGCAGACGCGGATTTTTCTCCGGGCAGGGCCGCGTATACGGCGGGGTTGGCGCAGACTTCGTAGTAGCAGCGGTCGGTCCAGTGCAATATGGATAGATCGCGGACGTCGACTTGGGCGATACGGTTCTTGCGGATGACAATCTTGCGAAATATCCCATTGGCGACAGGCACGGTGCCGACGAAGAACTCGCGCTGCTCGTCGATCCATGGTCCCGCAAAACCAGACTGGCCTGTGTCAGGCGTCCAGGCCGCCAGCGAGATTTCCTGCTGCAGCTTGCGGAAGGCCGATTCACTTAGACAGATTCCACCCATATTGTAGTTAAGGCGCATCTCTTCCGCTTCAGTTGCGGCGCTCACGCCGTCGTTGTTATTGCCTCCGTCTCCGATCTGAAGCGAGTACACCTGGAAGACTCCGGCATCGGGTGCGATTTTCTTGCGCACGCGCTTGCTGCAAGAGGAGAGACGGTCGCTCTCATTGATGGCGTCGGAAATCATGATGCGGTGCTCGCCATCCATGAGGTAGAGCGGAGGCGAATCCTGGTAGGCGATACCCAGGCCGACTTCCATCTGGGGCAAGCCGGAGCGTTCCAAAAGTTCGTTGTACTCGCGCAGCAGGCTCACAATCTCGCACGCCAGCACGCAGGCGCGGCCGACGCTGAGCAGGGCCTCGCCTTCGCGTTCGAGCAGCGCGACGATGATGGCATCGCCTTCGAGGAAGACTTTGGTAGCGCCGTATTTCGCCAGCAACTTGTTTACCGGATCATAGAAATTCAGGCTGAAATAGGAAGCGGCGTTCATGCCTTTTTCCATCAGCGAGCGGGTGAGGCGCGAAGAGTCGCGCACGTCGGCCTTCAGGATCGCGTGATGCACGACTCGATCCCCAGCCGGCTTCTGGTCTTCGGGAGGCAGGAACTCGTAGAGCATGCCGTTGAGGCTGGAGAGTTCGCGGACTTTGTCGTCGCTGACCAGGTTGACGCTGTCAAATCCGGCGCTGAGGGCTTCCAGGCCGCGCAGGTCGCGGTGATAGCAAAACAGGTCGTGCAGAAGACGCGCGGCAAAGCGGCTGCGCTCCGA
>JBEKWX010000314.1:0-4794 GCA_049512675.1 Terriglobales bacterium
TGACGTAGATGGGTCACAGAGAGTTCCTCCTCTGCGCCACAAACTAGCTCAGATCAACTCGACCGTCGGCTCAGCAAACACGCGAATGCGTCCTCCGCAACGCGGCTTCGTTCAAGTCGGCAAACAGGAAACTATCCAGCGGCGCGGCTTTTCCCTTTTGACAACTGAACGGACGGGCACGACTGGCGTCCAGTTCGAGTCGCGCAGCTCGAATGTGACATTCGAAGATGACCTTTTCTGTCGGTCCTATTGCCCGTCCCTTGCCAGGACCATCTTGGCGCGGTCCAATTCCGGGCGGTCCGAGTGGCTTCCGTCCCCGCAATTCTTCAACAGTTGCGCGTAGTAGGAATTCGCCTTTACTGGTTGATGAGCTAATTCGGTGGCGCGTGCGGCGCCAGCGAGACCGTTGAAGCGGTTGGGATCGATCTTCATGGACTTCTCATACTCCGATAAGGCTTGCTCCGGCTGGTTGAGTTCGAGCAGCATATCGGCCAGCATCTCGCGCGCCGGAATGTCGACCTCTGCTTTTCCCACTTTGTCTTGGGTGTCAGAGACCTGGCGTATCTGCCCCAGCGCCTCGTCGTTTTTCTTTTCGGCAAAAGCCAGCCAGGCGTGTACTTCTCCGCGCGACGAATGCGGCCCATCAAGCAGATAGGCATACTTCGACTTGCGAGTGGCCTCTTCCAATTCGTCGAATTTCTGTGCACTGCGGCGGGTCGCTTCCACATCGCCCATATGCGCAGAGGCTATCGTCCGAGCCCAATAGGTGATCATCTGCAAATGCGGCGATATGTTCGTCGCGGGCTGGAGCGCTGCAGCATCCGCCCAGTGGCGCATCTCCAGGTCATAGAGCGCGGGGAAATGCGCCGCGGCAAAGCCGTAGTATTCCAGCATTCCTGTGTCGTCGCCATTCGTGGGCGCCGTCGCCAAGATCTGCTTCGATTGCTCCACCACCTGCCTGGCCGCTTCGTCCTGGCCGGTTTGCAGGTAAGCATAAAGAAGAAAGTGCATGGCATGTAATTCGTGTCCATGCATGTACATTGCACCGGACTGCTGCGTCAGGGCCACCGACTTCAGGTTCGCCTGGATATCCTCTTGCCACAGCCCGAGCCGGGCAAAAATGTGCGACGGCATGTGCACCGCGTGTGCTGACGACGGGGCAATTTCCGCATAGCGGCGCGCGGCGTCAAGTGCCATCGGCGCCAGTTGAGGTGAATCGCAGGCATGAATAATGTAGTGCGCCAGGCCCGGATGTTCGGGTTGTTGCTGGAGCAGCGGGTAAAGCACCGCGACCGCTTTCTTTTCTGAAGTGAGCGACGTGTCGTCCGGGGGCTCGGACGCCAGCAAGGACAATGCATAGAATGCACCCGCCTCCAAATCTGTGGGGTATTGCTGGTAGAGTTTTCCCATCGCGTCCGAGTAGGCTGTGGCCCGCTTCACGTAGTCATTCGTGGCAGGATCACGGTAGAACACAGCCAGGGCGGAAATATAGCCGCGCTCGCGCTCGGTCTTAGCACCGATCTTCTGCGCTTTCTCAATTTCCTCCTGCCCCCGCTTCAGCGCTGACTCCTGTGGCCGTTCCCAGATCTGATGGAACAAGCTCATCGCAATGCCCCAGTGAGCCATGGCGCACGCCGTGTCCTTCTGGGCGATTTCAACAAACTGCTCCTCCGCCTCTTCATACCCGAAGGAATGGAGCAGAGCGACGCCACGTTCGAAAGCTTTCTCGGAAGCAGGCACGCACGAGATTGGAAACGAAACCTTGCCGAGCTGTTCGGTAGCTTCGTGATGATGGGCGTGCATTTGATCGTCGAGAGCTGCCGCAGGTACGGCACACAGGACGCACATGCAGACCAGCAGGTAGCTGGACGATTTTGCGTGGAACATCTTTCACCCCTCCAAAGCGCGGGCCATTACTTTATCGAAGTCTCCTCAATTTAGCCAGTACGACTCCCGGATTGTCGGCAATGCGGAACTTACCCTGCAACGTTTCAGCATTCGCCTCACGGTCCAGAAACGGGCTTCGGGGAGATCTCCTCGAAGCCGACTTCTGACCCGAAATAATTCCCCGTGAGCCCGTGATCCGCTCGCAACAGGACACCCCTTGCTGCCGTTGTAAGGTCAACCGATACGGGCCCTTTTAGTCGAATCCTGCAGTGCCCGCCACGCATCTCTTGCCGGTAACATGCGAACCTCAGGGATGATCGGCGGCCTTGGGCCTGAATCTACGGTTGACTACTATCGCTCCATCATTGCGCGCTTTCGTGCCCTCAAGCCGGATGGGGGATATCCGCACGTGATCATCAACAGCCTCGATGTTGATAAGGGGATCGCGCTGCTTGACGCTGGGCGGCTGGGCGAGTTGGCCGACTATCTTACCAAAGGTGTGGAGTTGCTCGTGCGTGCAGGCGCGGACTTTGGTTTCATCGCAGCGAACACGCCGCATCTCGTTTTCGACGAGGTGCAGCGCCGTTCGGCGATCCCTCTTCTCAGCATTGTGCGCGTCACTTGTGATCACACCAAGGCGCTTGGCCTGAAGAAAGTGGGCTTGTTTGGAACGGGGTTTACGATGCGAGCGAGCTTCTACCCGGAGGAATTCCAGCGGGCTGGGATCGCCCTGGTTCGACCAAAGGAGTCAGAGCGGGAATTCATTCACGGGAAGTACATCGGCGAACTGCTGAATAACCGATTTTTGCCGGAAACCAGGACGGAGATTCTGAACATTGCGCAAAGGATGAGGAGCGAAGACGGCATTGAAGCGTTAGTCCTCGCCGGCACGGAGCTTCCGTTACTATTGCGCGACACCGCCAGTCCGGGCATCGAGTTTCTCGATACAACAATCATCCACGTCGAAGCCATCGTCGACGAGTTGCTGAGGTGAACGGCTCAGTTGCGACGATTAGTTCCTGTTTACTCGTCACTTGGGAGTTGAACGGATCACTTCTTCCGCCCAGTAAGCGCAATGTACGCGCCAAGTGGTACCATCCCCGCGTGGGGGATTCCGTTTGCGTTCCGAGTTCTGCCTCGGCCGTCCAAGCCGCGACGGTTGCCTCGCGCCACTCTGCCCTTGTTCGCATAACCCACTGGATCACCGCCCTATGTTTTCTTGCCCTGCTCGTCAGCGGAGCTGAAATTGTAATCTCTCACCCGCGCTTCTACTGGGGCGAAACCGGGAACGATTTGACTCCAACGTTGTTCAAACTGCCGATCCCGGCCTCGAGAAATTTGGTACCGACCGGCTATGGGTACGTGCTGCCCGACCAGAACGGCTGGAGCCGCTATCTTCACTTTCAATCGGCCTGGATTGTGATTTTGACCGGCCTGTTGTACGTAATCTCCGGCTTCGTGACCGGGCATTTGCGGAAAAGCTTGCTGCCGGATCGAGCCGATCTGTCGTGGCGAGCGCTCATGACGTCAATCGCCAGCCATTTGCGCTTCGAGCGGCCAAGTGAGGCAGAAGCCTGGTCGTACAACGTGCTCCAACGCCTCAGCTACCTGTCCGTGATCTTCGTTCTTTTCCCGTTCGTCATCTGGACGGGCCTGGCGATGTCTCCCGCCTTTGTGTCCGCGATTCCAGCGGCCGTCAATGTGCTGGGTGGCCAGCAATCGGCGCGCACGCTTCACTTCTTCGTATCTTTGGCCCTCGTGCTCTTCCTGCTGGTCCACGTCGGGATGGTCTGGTTTGCCGGATTCTGGAGCCGAATGCGGGCGATGATCACGGGACGCGCCGCGATAGACACGGAGCGCACATGAGCAAAATCTCGCGCCGCAAACTGATCACAACCGGAATCGCCGCCGCGGCAGGCGTGGCGGGCCTGGGAGTCGCTGATCGCATTGCGCAGAAGTACGTGCTTGTCCCGCCCGATCACGGCGGAATCTACGGCCTCGGCGAAACGCTGACATACGCTTCTCAGCGTCTGCTCACGAGGCACTCATTGGCTCGCGAGTTTACTCGGAGCCAGATCTCAAAGCCTCCCTTCGCGAACGAAATCGCGCCACTGAGTGAAGAGTTCAAGCGTCTGCAAGCCGGAGGATTTGCCGATTGGCGTCTCTCCGTAAATGGCATGGTCGCCCGACCCGCGTCGTTCACACTTGCCCAGCTGAAGAGCTACCCGGCGCAGAGTCAGATCACCATGGTGCAGTGTGAGGAGGGCTGGTCGTATATCGCCGAGTGGATCGGCGTGCCTCTCTCCCGGATCCTTCAAGCCGTGGAAGTCCACCCGCAAGCCAAGTATGTTATCTACTTCTCGATCGAACCCGACTGGTGGGAAAGTATTGACATGGCCGACGCCTTGCACCCGCAGACATTCCTCACCTATGGGATGAACGGCGATGAACTTCCAGTGAGCAGTGGCGGGCCGCTTCGCCTGCGGGTTTCGCGCCAGCTCGGCTACAAGAGCGTGAAGTTCATAACCCACCTGACAGTCACCGATGGTCTGAAGGGATTCGGCAAGGGGCTCGGCTCCGCGTCTCCAGAAGGCGGATATGCCTGGTACGCCGGCATCTGACAGGCTTGTTTCAGGCGAGTGCCGCATCTCCAGTCGCGAACACCGCTTCTCCCATGTGAGTATCCAAGCCTTTGCCACTAGCAATTCGAGCGTGAGGCCGAAGATACGGTGTTAGGAAAAATCTGTGGATTTGGATTCTGTCCGGTTGGTCGGCAACCCGGAAACTATCCAGAAACGTTAGATCCCTATCGGAACTGCCCCGAAAGAACGGCATGCATTAATCTGCAGGAGTTGGTGGTCGGGCAGTTTCGATAGGGTCGTTTGAAGGGAGCCGCTAGCGTTTGCG
>JBEKWX010000315.1:0-4774 GCA_049512675.1 Terriglobales bacterium
AATGATGCAGAAGCTGCAGGGATGATCGCATCCTTCGGCGATTTTTATATAGGCTGAAGATCGCGGAGTGGTCAGAACGCGGGGCGTATGGTCGTCGTAAAGGTAGTTGGGCAGATCGGCGACCGCGCCGTCCCAGGAGTCGCGCGCAAATCGCCCCTGTCTGCGGCGATGATCGCCCTCGGGCCGCGAAGTCAGCGTGTTTGAACTTAGCGTGTTTGAACTCAGAATGTTGAATGGGGACGGCGTGGGGTGCGTCTCCGCCACTCCGGCAGCGGCAAGAATTTTCTCCAATTCACCGGTGCCAACGATCGCGTCCACTTCAGGAATGTTTTTTCGGATTTCGTCGTGAAAACGCTCGACCAGGCAACCGGCCACCACCAGTCTCTTCGCCTTGCCGCCGGTCTTCGTTTTGTGGCAGGCCATTTCGAGGATCGTATCGATGGATTCCTGTTGCGCGCTGCCGATAAACGAGCAGGTATTCACCACGATGACGTCGGCTTCCTCAGCCTTGGGAGTAAGCTCGGCGCCAGCCTGGGCGAGCATGCCCATCATCACCTCGCTATCGACGAGGTTCTTGGGGCAGCCGAGGCTGACAAAACCTACCTTTGCCGGGGCGGTCGGCTCCGAAGTCGCGGATATGATTTTCTTTACGGGCACTGGGACGATTGACGATGATTGACGATAACGATCAGCAGGAAACGAATCTAAGCAATTCTAGCATCCTGCATTGCCCTGGGAGGATACCGTATTTCCGCCATCGCGCGGCCCGTGCTAATCTTATGGACACAAAAGCATCCTCAATACTCCGGAGGAGAGATGGCGGCTAAATGCCTCGCAGTTCTAGTGGTGCCAGTCTTGGTTCTCGTTGCCAATGTTTGGGCGCAAGACTTCAGTCGTGGGACACCCGCAAATGAGGTTGCCGTCACGGCGGGCGAACTTTCGTCAGCACCCAGACGATCCTGAATCCGATTCCGGACAACCCCAATCCCGACATTCATTTCGGAAACCGGGTGAGCTTCGATGCGAATTACGCCCGCCTGCTCAAGAGCCAGAAGATTTTCGGATTCTATGCGGAATTGCCCGTAGGGTTCTTCTATCAAATGGACCTGAACACCTACGAGAACAAGATTCCCCAGAACGTCTCGGCGCTGTTTTTGACCCCATCCCTGCGCGTGAACTTTTTTTCCGGCCAGGGAGTCACCCCGTGGGTTAGCGCGGGCGGAGGCTACGGGCGATTCTTCAACTCCTCGAATCTGGTTTTTGGCGGAACGAACCCTGGGCCGAGCGGCACCAATACCGGCGTAGTCCAGTTCGGAGCTGGACTGGACGTGTGGCCGTGGCATAGCTGGGGTGGACGGATCGAAGCGCGCGACTTCTACTCCGGTGCTCCCGACCTGAACGTGGATACCGGGAGAAGCCGTCAGCACAACTACTACGTAGGTATCGGCGTTGTCCGCCGCTTCTAGAACTGTGTGGAAGCGGGGCTACGCCCAGCTTGGACGGGGCCCTTCGGCTGCCGCTCAGGACAGGCTCCGCCCCGTCCCCGCATGTGCCACATTGCCTCTGAGCCCTGTTTAGCCCGCGGCTGTGCGGTTCATGTTTTTTCTTGAGTCCGCCGACTCAGAGGCAGTGATGTCGCGGAAAAGCTCGGGCAAGCTTTGGGCGTCGTCCGCCGACTGGCCGAAACGTGCGGATTCGTAGGCCCGCGTAAACCGGGCGACCTTCTTCTGCAGTGCCGCTTCCTGAATGGCCGCGACAAAATCCAGCGGTGTTTCGGACGGCGACTTGCGCCAGCCCAGCCGTGCCATGCGGCCCACCATCCGCTCATACCAGAGGGCAGCGGATTCGCGCGGGGCACGCTCCGGATGCGCCCGCAGACTATGGGCACGCAACCCGCTGACCATTCGCCGGAGATTGAGCAGCGTGGTCAGGAGTGCCGCGAACGCGATGCTGCCGCCCAACCAGCGCAGGGGAAAATTGGCGAAGTGGTCGTGCGCGCGCCGTGCCGACCGCAGCAGGGCGCGATGCTGACGCTCAATCCACTGGCGAGCTTCGTCTAGGAACTGCCGGCTGGTGGTAGCCGCGTCCCTTCCCAAAGTGCGTTGGTGGCCGATATCGTAATTGATAATCCATTCCCGCCAAAAAGATGCGGCCGCATCCACATAGAGCTGCATCCGCGACCAGCCAGTGCGCGTCGGCAGGCTTCCCGCCGGAGTCGGATCAAAACTGATCCAACCGTATCCCGGGAAGTAAGCCTCGACCCACGAATGGGCGTCGCTGGCTCGCACCACATATTGGCCGGTGAGGTCATTGAATTCGCCCCCGCGGAACCCGGTTACCATGCGCGACGGGATGCGCAAATAGCGCAGCATCACGGCCATCGAACTGGCGAAATACTCGCAGTGACCGTGTTTCCTTTCGAACAGGAAATTGGCCAGCGGGTCCTGCGGCACGCTGCTGGGCAGCTGCAGCGTGTAGCCGAAGTGGTTTGCGAGATAGTGTTCCAACGCGATTGCTTTTTCATAATTACTGGGAGCCGACGCGGTGATTTCCTCGGCCAACTTCGCAATACGAACATCGAGCGGAGGCAGTTTCAGGTACTCGTCCATGCCGCCGGGCGCGGTGTTCGCCGCCAGACGAAGCTCGTCGCTGTCGATCTCGGGCAATTGCGACTCGGCTTCGTACCGATTGATCGGGTTTTCGGCATCGAGATTGTAGACAGCTCCCCCGGCGTCCGTACTCACCAGCCGGAAATTTCCTTTGAGACTCTGCGGCCGCTCGGCCAGAAAAAAGACGTTGGTTCCCAGCGGCTCCATCAGGACGCGATAACGAATGGGTCGCCCCACGATCGCCGACGCGTCACGCGTATCTACCAAAGGCAAAGGCGCTAGCTGATAGCTTCCATCGCCCGCCGGTCGCAGTTGGGTTTGCTCAAACGAATTTGACCAGACTCTGCCGTCAAACGCGCTCAGCGCAACCCCGCGCCACTTCAAGTCGTAAGCGCCTTGGAGATCGTTCTGGATCTCGATGTGCATGACGACTGCACTGGACTGTTGAATCTGGCCGATGCGGCCCAGTTGCACACGATCGGTGAAGCCGGTGGAGACATCGCTGGTCGGCGTGTAGGCGCTCAGATAGCGTGACGAAACGCGGGGAAGAAAAAAGAAAATCAGGAAACTGCCGGCCAGAATCATCAGCATGAGCGCCGGAGCGATCGCCAGCAGCGCGTAGGCCATGGGGCGCGCAGGAGAGGCAACGCGTGGATCCTGTGCGTGCGCTGGTTCGGCGACGACGGAGTGCCGCATTTCCATCAGCACGAAAGTGACGACCGCGACCAGCAGGAAGCCCGCAAAAGAAAGCAGAAACACACTGCCGACAGTGAGCACAGCGGCGGCCAGCACCATCAAAAACGAAAGCGCCGCGAGCATGTAGTGGTCGCGCGTCCGCTGCAACGAGAACAGCCTGACGACGATTAAGAAGAGCACCAGGTGAACGTTGGCTCCCAGAAAGCTGCGCGAAAGAAAGAAGTAGTCGGCGAGGTAAATGAAGACGTAGATCAGCGTCAGGATATTAGTCCAGCGTTCCGGGATGGCAAACTCGCTCCGCGTCAGAAGTTGGTATCCGCGGAGCGCCAGCGCCAGCCCCACCCCGACTACCGCCGGCAGATCGAGGCCGCCGGTCGAAGCCAGAGCGCCGAAGCCCGTGAGCACGAGCAGATAAAGCGCCACATTAAAGTAGCGCTCGATCGCCTTGGCCATGGTGATCGTCTTCATGGTGATCGTCGGCAGGGTAGCCCTGCCCGGGTTAACAGAGGCGTCAGTCACGAGAAGCTTCTATTGTTGGCGAAACCGGCGCGGAAGGGAAGTGTCAGCGGTAACCAGATGAGGACGGGCGAGGCGCCCGTCGCTCCACCGTATGACTTGTTTACAATAGCTGCCCATGGATTACCTTCTGAAAACTGAACCGACTGTATATTCCTTCGCGGATCTTGAGCGCGAGAAGACGACGATTTGGGATGGCGTGACGAATCCGGCGGCGGTGAAGCATCTACGCGAGATGAAACCGGGAGAGCGGCTGGTGATCTACCACACCGGGGACGAGAAGAGCGCGGTAGGGACAGCGTCGGTGGTGGCGGTGGATGCGAGCGATGCCCGGAATCCGCAAGTGAAGATCAAGGCTGGGAAGGCGATTGCGAAGCCGAGGACGCTGGCGGAAATCAAGACGCGCGCTGCATTTGCGGAGTCTCCGTTGGTGAGGCAGGGACGATTGAGCGTGGTGCCGTTGACGGCGGCGCAGTACGGCTGGCTGGCGGGGGAGTGAGCGGTTGCGGAAATAACTTTCTTGCGGCGAACGATACTTGTAGGGCGCGCTCGGCTTAATCTGGCAGTCATGTGGTGCTAGCGAAACCCTGCCGAGCTTTGCTCGGCTTGGACGGGCGAGGCGCCCGTCCCCACACAAACCCTTACGTCCTTACTACGCGCTCCGCGCAATCGGGCTCGGGGCAGGCGTAGGTTACGTGATTGCGCTGGCGGTCGAGGCTGACGATGAACATGGGGCGCCCGTGGCGCTCGCAGGTCGGCTGGTTGGGAGTGATCGCCGGCGGGTTTCCGCGCCTGGGCGTGGTGTAGCCGAGGCGCTCGCCGAAGCAGCGATGGCAGAACTTGTCGGTGCAGCGAAAGAATTCAATGGAAAAGTCGGCGTTGTAGGGAGCGATTGCGGGCTCCATGGTGCGGTAGTGCTGGTCGCAAAGGGGCAGGATGTCCGTCCGCATGCG
>JBEKWX010000316.1:0-4768 GCA_049512675.1 Terriglobales bacterium
TGGCGGTGCTGCTGGCGGGAATTTCGTATCTTGTAAAAGTCTATGGAATTGCGGCCACCGATCCGGGGGCGCCGGGGTATCAGAGCGTTCTCTCCATGCTTACCGCGTCGGTTTTTGGCAAAGGCGTTTTTTATTATCTGACCATGGGCTCAATTCTGGTTGTGCTTTCGCTCTCCGCCAATACAGCCTTTGCCGATTTTCCTCGTCTCTGCCGCGCCATCGCGCAGAATAACTATCTGCCGCACGCTTTCGGATACCGCGGGCGGCGGCTTGTCTATACCTATGGCATCGTGGTTCTGGCGGTGCTTTGTGGCGGCGTTCTTATCCTTTTTGGCGGTGTCACCGACCGGCTTATCCCGCTCTATGCGGTAGGCGCTTTTCTGGCCTTCACGCTTTCGCAAGCCGGCATGGTAATGCACTGGTGGAAAAATCGCTGTCCGCATTGGCTGAGGAGCGCGCTCGTGAATGGGCTTGGGGCGCTCGTCACCGGCATGACCACGGGCGTTGTGCTGGTTGCGAAATTCATTCAAGGCGCCTGGATTACGTTGCTTTTCATTCCGTTGACAATTTTTCTCTTCTCCCTCGTTCGCCGCCACTATCACTCCGTGAAAATGCTTACCACCTGCAGGGTTGCGGTCGACGCGGCGAGTCTCAGCCAGAATCCGATTGCGGTCATTGCCATCGACCGCTGGAGCAACATCACCCGCCAGGGAATTGAATTTGCCGCCCGGCTCTCCCCGGAGGTGATTGCCTTGCACGTCGAGCCCAATGAGCATTCGGAATTGCTTCAAGACGACTGGGAACTATATGTTGAGCGACCCTTCCGCGCGGCAGGCAAGGAGCCTCCGCAGCTTCACGTCCTGCCTTCGCCGTACCGGTTTATCATCATTCCCATCGTTCAGTTCATTCTCGACCTTTCGAAAAGGCATCCCGATCGCAGCATCATCGTGGTCATACCCGAGCTGGTGGAAGGCAAATGGTATGAATATTTCTTTCACAATCAGCGGGGGCGGCTTCTGGAATGGGTGCTGCTTGTTCGCGGCAACAAGCGAATTTTTGCGGTGACTGCGCCGTGGTACGTCCGGGAACAACCTGAGTGCATCGGGAGGCCCTGAGTAGCACGCTGCGGGAAAAGTCTGACTTCGTGGCCCAGCCCCTAAAGGGGCTTCTGATTTCGACGGACTTACGGCATCGCTAAAGCGATGCCCTGATACGAACCCCGAAAGGCAATGCTGATACGAAACCCGAAAAGCGATGCTGATGCGAGACCCGAATTTTTCCGCCGCGTGTTAGATGGGCGGGCGCTGAATTCCTGCTTCTTGTTTCTCGACGGCTCGGAGCGCCCAGGCCATGCGGGGGGTGTTGTGGGCTATTCCGAAGCGGCCCTGAGCATCTAGCAGAATGATTCCTCCGTGGCCGTTGAGGCGCTGTTTTAGATAGTTCATCGCCTCCTTTGCCACCCACTCGGGCAAACTGCCGGATTCGACGCGCTCCGCCGCCCACTTTGCCAGCACTAGCTTCATGATGGGTTCGCCCCATCCGGTGGTGGAGGCGGCGGCGCTGAGATTGTCGGCATAGCAGCCGCAGCCTATCAGCGAGGAGTCGCCGAGGCGGCCGGGAGCTTTGTTGAGCGTGCCTCCGGTTGAGGTTGCAGCGGCGATATTGCCGTGGCGGTCGAGGGCTACGGCTCCTACGGTGTCGTGCGAAATTTCGGGGGCGAAGAGATCGTTGCCGTGGGGCGAGGCCTGCGCCTGATATGCGCGCAGGCGCTCGACCTCGCGGGGGATGATCAGGTCGGCGTTGCGGCAGAGAGCTATGCCGTGCTCGGCGGCAAAGCGCTCGGCGCCTTCGGCGACGAAATAGACATGCGGACTGTCGCTGAGAATTTTGCGGGCGGCGCGAACCGGGTTGCGGAGGCGCTCTACGCATCCGACGCCGCCGCCGCGGAGGGTTGCGCCGTCCATGATGAAAGCATCGAGTTGCACCTTGCCGTCGCGGTTCAGGAAACTGCCGCGGCCGGCGTCGAAGGTTTCGTCGTCTTCCATCACGACTACGGCCTCTTCGACGGCGTCGAGGGCGGAGGAGTTGCGTTCCAGCGCGCGCCATCCGGCGGCGGCTGCGTTGCGCACGCCGCTCACGTGCGCTTCGACCATGTCGTCGGGGATGGCCCAGGCTCCGCCGTGAACTACCAGAACAGGATTGGTTGACACTTTCAGTCCTTGCGGGTTGCGGGGGATAGTTTAGCAGGCTGCCGCGTATGTGAGATTTGTATCAGGGGAAAACCTGTTAGAACGGGGAAACTGCTACACCTCTGCTTCTGGCCTTTCTGATCGACCGAGTTTCTCTGCGCTCACTCTTTTCCTGACAGACGCACCCAGCGTATATGCAATCGATGTGTACAGCGGAGACGTGTAGCTCGTTTGATCGAAACACGCTGGCGGTCGGCAGGCTGACCCTACAAAGTGGTCAAGCCGAACCCGCCAGAAGCCCTCAAGAACACTTGGCTCGAACGCAAGAAAGTGCTAAATAAAGATCGCAAGCGGAACCGTCCAAACCCAAAAAGAGAATCGAGTACCAAACCGCCTTCGACCTAGGTAGCCTACCGCGAACCCGAAAGCTATCTGCACCGGAAAGTATGGCACTGAAAATATTCGATTAAACTGATGAAACGGTAGACCCTCATCTAGTGCCCGTGCCAACGGATATAGCAGGAACATCGAAGCCGATGCACAAGCCGTTGACCCATAAGAGGCGACAAACACTTCTAGCCCGAGCTTTACTACCTCGCGCAACCCACTGCGGAGACCGGGTTTCATTTATAGAATGATCGACCTATGCTTCGAAGCATCTGGGCGATCTTAAGCGGCGCGGGCGGGAGTGTCCATTTCTGTGGTCCGCTGCCAGGTGTAGATGACTCGGTGGACTACGGTGATGGTTGAGAGAACGGCGATCACCCAGAGGACCGGAGCCATGACGTTGAACAGAGCGCCGATGATCAGCAGCACGAGGCGTTCCGGGCGTTCCATGAAACCGACGCGGCAGGTACCGATGAGCGACTCGGCTCGGGCTCGGGCGTAACTTACCATGATGGCGCTGATCATGGCCAGGGCGGCCAGCACTACGTAGAAGAAGCGGTTGCCGCGCGCGTAGAAGACGAGTAATCCGAAGAACAGCGAGGCATCGCTGTAGCGATCGACTATGGAATCGAAGAATCCTCCGAAGCGGGTTACCTGGTTTGAGGCGCGGGCGACGCGGCCATCCACCAGATCGAAGAATCCCGAGCCGATGATTACGAGGCCGGCATAGAAAAACATGCGGCGCTGGTTGTCGCCGTTGGCATATCCGAATAAGAACGCGGCGTAGGTGTTGACCACGAGGCCCATCAGGGTCAGGAAGTTGGGATTGATGCGCGAGAGAGCGAGCAGGCGCACTATGGCGTCGAGCAGAACGCCGCAGGCGCGACCGACCCCGCTGGTCCAGCTCATAGGGTTATACCCATCATTACTGTTTGGACGCGGGGCTTCGCTCCGCTTGGACGGGGCAGAGCCCCGTCACCACACGAGCGCGGCGGGACGGGCGAGGGCGCCCGTCGCTCCACTGGCGACTCCGCATTGCCCTTCATTCTGTTTCCCTTTCCGGTTCCGGCAGCGCTTCCAGTTCCGCTTCCAGCTTGGCTTCGGCTAGATCGTGCATGGTGGAGAGCTTCAGGATTTCCAGCTCGCGGCTTCCGCCGGGGGTGACGAACGTGGCGGTGTCGCCAACTTTTTTATTCAGCAGGGCGCGGCCGATCGGCGAGGTGGTTGAAATTTTGCCGGCGGCCACGTCGGACTCTTCGCTGGTCACCAACTGGTATTCCACTTCCTCATTCTTGGCGACGTCGAGGATGGTCACGGTCGAGCCTAGGCCGACTTTATCCCTGGGGATATTGTTCATGTTGATCAGCGAGAGATCGGCTAGGCGCTTGCCGAGTTGACGGAGGCGCGCCTTGAGATACTCCTGGCGCTGCTTGGCCATGTGATATTCGGCGTTTTCGCTGAGGTCGCCCATGGCTACGGCCTTTTTGAGCTCTTTGGGGATATCGTGGGCGAGCTCACGCTCGAGCATGTTCAGCTCGTCCCTTAGCCTCTTTTTGATCTCTTCCGTCATTGTTATTATTACTTTGTTATTGCTTTGGGCATTATAAACCTCGGTGTCAGGTCTTAGGTCTCAAGTCTTAGGTCTTAGGTGTCAGGTTTTTCCGAGCAGGGTGTCCCCTTCAGGGGCTAAAGCTTTGCGGTTGAGCACGGTCCGTTACTGTGGGGGCTCTCCGTCCTCCCCTTCGCTTGCCTCGGCTCCTTAGCGGCAATATACTTTGCGAGGCTTGTCCGGCGACTTGGGGCGACAATTGCAAGCTTCAATTGCAACCATGCGGAGACTTTTATGACGATGGCTTTGGATCTGGAACACGAAACTAATCCCTGGCAGGCGCAAGCTGCGCGCTTCGACCTGGCCGCGCAGAAGCTGAATCTTGATGAAGGCTTGTGGAAGGTGCTGCGGAGTCCGAGCCGCGAGATCATAGTTCATATCCCGGTGCAGATGGACGATGGGCACCTGGAGGTGTTTACCGGATTCCGGGTGCAGCACTCCATTGCGCGGGGCCCGGCCAAAGGCGGACTTCGCTACGCGCCCGACGTGAACCTTGACGAAGTGCGCGCGCTGGCGAGCTGGATGACGTGGAAGTGCGCGGTGGTGAACATTCCATTCGGTGGCGCCAAGGGCGGCATCATCT
>JBEKWX010000317.1:0-4759 GCA_049512675.1 Terriglobales bacterium
TCTGCCGTAAGGGCGGCGCTGGCGTTGATCGGATTCAGCGCGGTCATCGGCCAGATCGTTCTCATGCGGGAGCTCATCGTCGTCTTCAACGGCAACGAGATTTCGCTGGGAATTATGTTGGCCACCTGGCTCTTCTGGACCGCCGCCGGCAGCAGCCTGAGCAGCCGTTTCGCACCTGGGGGGAACAACGCTCGCCCGGCAGTCGCCGCGTTCGAATGCCTGCTCGGTCTTAGCCTGCTGCCGACGATCTGGGCCTTGCGCACCTCCAGAACTTTTTTCCAGATAGTGCCGGGCGAGCTGGTTGGTCCGCTGCCGATGCTACTTACTTCGCTGGCATGTCTGAGCCTGTTTTGCGTTGTGGCGGGGACGCTTTTTGTGGTTGCGACCCGAATGTACGAACAGGAGTGCGCCGTCTCTGCGCGCGTCGCTACCAGTTCGGCTTACTTGCTGGAGGCCGCTGGTGCCGGCTTCGGAGGCATCCTGGCCAGCATCGTGTTGCTGCGTTTTCTGGAGTCCTTCCAGATCGCGATGGTCGTTGCCCTCCTGAACCTGTGCATGGCAACAGTCTTGTTGTTCCGGATGAACCGCAAGCAACTTGGTGCCGTGACGGTGGCAGTGGCGCTTCTCGCGATCGTTCTTCTGACGATCCCTCTCCTTGTATATGTTGCACCATCGTTGGACAGGTCCGCGCAGGCGCGCTTGTGGCGGGGATTCCGTCTGGTGGGATCGCGCGACTCGATTTACGGCAACCTGGCGGTCATTGAAACGGGCAATGAAACCGGCCATAACGAAAGCGCCAACATCCGCAGCATTTATGACAACGGAGTGATCCTCGCCAGCGCGCCGGACGAGAACGCCGCCGAAGAGGCAGTCCACTACGCGCTGCTGGAGCACCCAGCGCCGAGGCAGCTTCTAATGATCGGCGGCGGCGTGAACGGCAGCATCGCCCAAGCGCTGAAGCATTCCACGGTCGAGCGGATCGACTACGTTGAGCTCGATTCCGCGCTCATCGACGTGGCGCGGCAGTTCTTTTCCGTGCAATCCGCTCCTATTGTTTCGGGATCCCCCCGGGTGCACGTGCACTACGCGGATGGCCGCTACTTTCTCAAGTCCACCGCTGACACATTCGACGTGATCATTCTCAATGTGCCCGACCCGCAGACCGCGCAGTTGAACCGATTCTACACGGCCGAGTTCTTTCGTTCCGCTCGCGATCACCTCGCGCCCGGCGGACTGCTCGCCTTACAACTGCGCTCGTCGGAAGATTACATCAGCCCCGACCTCGCGGAATTTCTGCGCTGCATTCACCACACCCTGCGGACAGTCTTCCCTTACGTTGCAGCTATCCCGGGCGAAACCATCCACTTCTTCGCCGCTACCCAACCCGATGTGCTGACGGACAATCCCCAAACGCTGATGGCAAGATTGCAGGAGCGGAATCTGAAGACACAGTATGTTCGCGAATACTTCATCCCATTCCGCATGATGCCCGATCGCATGGAGCAAGTTCGCGAGCAACTGCGGCCGCTGACGTCGACGCCAGTCAATCGCGATTTTGAGCCGATCGCCTATTACTTCGACGTTGTGCTATGGAGCACGCAGTTCAAGTTGGGCTACTCCGGCTGGTTCCGCGCCGCTGCGCACATTGCCTTCACCACTGTCATCGATGCGGTCCTTGTTTTCACGTTGTTTGTAGCGGTTCTTCTGGCGTTTATGCCCGCGCGTGAGAGACGCGCCCGTTCTGCCGCGGCAAGTTGCATGGCTGCGACCGGATTCACGCTGATGGCGCTGCAGATCTTTCTGCTGCTCGCATTCCAGTCCATCTACGGCTACGTTTACCACCAGCTTACGATCCTCATCGCCATGTGCATGGCAGGTATTGCTTTCGGAAGTTGGCTGGGCATCCGCCGCACTCGTTTCGGCGATAGTCCACCCGGCCGCACCATGGCAACTACCCAGCTCCTGCTCGCCCTTTCTGGTCCCGCGCTGATATTTGTGGTTAGCCTGCTATCGAGGATCTCTGGAATGACGACAACCTGGCTGGCCGCGCAGCTTGTCTTCCCTGCGCTAGCTGCTCTCTGCGGAATTCTGGGCGGATATCAATTTCCTATTGCGACCGAGATCTACCTTTATGACTCTAACGATGACCGCAGCGGTCGATTGAGACTGGGTGCACTCTATGCCATCGATCTGCTGGGCGGATGCGCGGGCGCGCTTTTGTTGAGCAGTTACTTCATCCCGGTGTTTGGTTTTTGGAAAACTGCATGGCTCAGTGCGGCGGTGAACCTGGCGCCGGCGCTCCTGGCCGCGCGGGTAAGCCGGGAGGCGAAGATGCATCGGGCATGAGCGTTTGCGGCTGCTTCTCGCCGAATACCACCGCGGTAAACATGAAGATGTCCGTGTTCTCATCCTTCCAGCAACCGGAATGCATGCCCGCTTTGGCGCAGGTTTCTTCCAGGAACTTCTGTCGATCCCATTTCTCTTCCACCGGCACCTGCGGAAGCAAAAGGCCCTCGTAGGCGCCGTTCTTCATCAGCAAACCGTGCTGGCCAATCTTGATCTCTCGAACGTCCAGCACGCGCCGAAGCGGCGACAGCACGGAGATTTCATACTCGAGTTGCGCCAACTCCGAAGCGGATACCGGCTGGAATCGGGGATCGCGCAGGGCGGCCAGCGTGGCCGTATCTCGCACGGTCATGTAGAGGGGTTTTTCCGCGGAGGTATAGCCAATGCACCCCCGCAGTTCTCCCGACTTGCGCAGGGTCACGAACGCACCGCGCTCCTGATTCAGCACCTCGCTTGCGCTCGCGGTTGGTTCATACGCCTTTTTCTCGTGCACCGCGTACTCTGCCGACTTGCGAGCCAGCGCGAGCAGTTCGCTTTTCTCGTGGACGTTCAGGGAGAATTGCGGCTCCGGTGTCTTTCCGCCTTGAGTTTTCAAGAAAACATCTGCACTGTATCCGACCACCCGCGAGTGGTCGCCTGTAGTGTCGCCTGAATTGGCGTACTTGAGCACCAGGGCTCGGTTCGCTCCCATGCGCTCGGCAGCAATCATTGCGGCTACGATGGGCGCGCCGCCACAGGCCTCCCAGACCCGTGCCTCAAAGTTCCGCGACATGCTGAAGTAGTCCCACGCCTGCAGTGCATTCAGCGTTTTATGGTCGATCTTCACAGCTTCGTCGTAGGGGTGATAGTGCGACAGATCGGAGCTGGCCACGATCAGCGTGTCTTTATCATTGCCCCGATCTTTCCCCTCGATTAGCTTCGCCAGAGCCACACCCAAGGCGCGGCTGCTTTCATAACTCTGGTCCCCCATGACGATGGGCACGAGTTCGAAATCGCCCAGCACCCGCTGCAACCACGGCAACTCCACCTCGAGCGCATGCTCAGCGCCCTCCTTGGTGGGAGTGTGTCCCTGACTGGAGAATTTGATGGTTGGGCTCATCTGCACGAGTTGCTTGGCAAACTCCTTGTCGATGGGGACTACACCAAGCGGCGTCGCATAAGCGTCGCCCTCGTAAACGGAGGTGAAATCAAAGCCCACGTAGTGCGACGACGCAATCACGACCACGCGCGAAAACTTGCGCCCTTTCAGCGCCGCGTACGTGTAGGCAGCGACGGGGCCCGAGTACTGATAACCGGCATGCGGCGCAACCACAGCGAGGATCGGGTCGTTGATCGGCGGCTGAGACGAAGCGGCGTGCGCCAACATGTCATCCATCATCGCCGTAAGCGTCTTTGGGTCGGCGGGATAGAAGCCGCCGGCGACAGCAGCTTCGCGCACGCTTTGCGGAGCGGCAGCACGGACGTGCCGCAGTTCCGTCATCGCGAGGATCGCGATGAGCAGAGCCGCCAGCCAATAAATTTGCGGACGAATCTTGATTTTCATGCGAAAACTCCTCTCGCGCTCTCATGCGTGCCAGACACCAGGGATTGGCTCCTGGCAGAATGGGCAACTGCCCTTGCGGATCAGCATCTGGCTCGCCGTGAACCCCACGCGTTCCACCAACATGCGACGGCACTTCGGGCAGTAAGTATTTTGCGCAGGATGTCCCGGCACATTGCCGATGTAGACGTAGTGCAGCCCCTCGGCGTCGCCGATCGCCTTGGCACGCTCCAGAGTGGGTAACGGTGTTATGGGCAGGTTCTTCAACAGGTATTGCGGATGAAATTGCGTAAAATGGATCGGCACATCCACGCCCAGGTTTGTCTTGACCCAGCGTGCCAAGCCTTGGAATTCATCATCGCCGTCGTTCAGCGTCGGCACCACGAGGTACACGATCTCGGTCCACTTTTTCATCTTCCGCAATGTAACCAGCGAGTCCAACACCGGCTTTAACTCGGCCACGACTACATCTTTGTAGTAGGACTCCGAGAACGCTTTCAGATCGATCTTGACCGCGTCCATCTTTCCGTACGCTTTCTTCAGCGACTCCTCTTGCATGTAGCCATTCGACACGACCACGCTGCGGACTCCCGCTTCGTGCCCGGCATCGGCCGCATCCATCAGGTACTCGCTGAAGATCACCGGCTCGCTGTAGGTATAGGCAATGGTCGGACAGTCGTGCTGTTTGGCCAGGTCGGCAACCAGTTTCGGGGGCGCGTAATCGGCAGGGACCTGCTCCGGACGCACCTGAGAGATGTCCCAGTTCTGGCAAAATTTGCAGTTGACGTTGCAGCCCGCCGTGGCCAACGAGAAAGCGAGCGTCCCCGGCAGGTAGTGGAAAAGAGGCTTCTTCTCGACGGGATCAATGTGCGC
>JBEKWX010000318.1:0-4735 GCA_049512675.1 Terriglobales bacterium
GGAACCGACGGGAACCCACCCGCCAGATCGATTTGCAGGTCCGCCGTCGTCTTCGCACCCGCCACGGTCGGCCCGAAGGCCTCGAGCCCGATCTCCGATTGTCGCAGCGTCGCACCGAAACTTCCTCCTGAGCCCCCTGGTGGCCGCGCATACGCGAGGGTGGGGAGATCAATGCTATCCACGACACCCTGATTGCTCACCAGATTCATCAAGACAATACCCGACAGCCGCACCCGGTACTTCGATGCGCTTTCCACTTTCGTCTGATACTGATCGTCCACTTTTCCGCTCAGCAGCTGGTATTCCTCCTCCAGTCGGGCCGCACGCGCGCCTTTTTTCTGATCTTCTTTCTGATCTTCCGTTGCTTGATCCTGCGTTGCTTGATCCTGCGGCACGCCTTTCTGCAATACACTCTGCAAGCGCTCCGCCGCCTCGGAGTCGCCCGGCTCCGACTTCGCCACCGCGTTCCTTAACACGGCATTCCGCAGTCCCATTTCTGCGCGGACTTCCTCGAGCTCCCGGCGCAGTTCCGCCGTTTCCGCGCGAACTCGCCGCCCCTCGGAGCGCATCCCGGCAACCGCCGCCTGCAACTCGCGAACCTGCTCCCGCAACTCGCGAACCGAGTCACTCACCGACTCATGTAACGATCCTGGCAAAGGTGGCTGCATCCGATCCGCAGGTACCTGTGCGACGCCGAATACACTCCAAGCCGTCACACCTGCCAGCATCCCCCATCGCAACCATTCGAACCAGCGCGTCTCGCTCATACTCATGTCGCCTCCTGCCACTCTCCGCACTTCATTCTGAATTTCAGGTGTGCACTTCAAGTGTCGATTCCGGATCTGCATTCAGGGAGTTCGCAACCGAACCATGCCGTCTAGTTAACATGCCGGGCCGCCACAGCATTTTCCGCCGAGGGATTCAGCGGAACATTCACGCGGAATGTCGTTCCCGAAGCCGAAGTCCGCTCCACCGTGACGTCGCCGCCGTGGTCCTGCAGAATCTTCTGCACCACCGTCAATCCCATCCCGGTGCCATTCTCCTTGCCGTGGCTCACAAACGGTTCGAACAGCCGGTCGCGCACCGCCTCCGCGATTCCGGGGCCGTTGTCCTCGATGCGAATTTCCAGACTCTCGCCCTTGCGTTTCAGCTCGACATCGATTTTCCCGGATTCCGCCGGCACCACTTCGCACGCGTTCAGCAGTAAATTGAGCAAGGCGCGCTCCAGTTTCTTGAAATCGAACCAGCCCTCGGTCGGCCCTTCCGCGGAAATCCGAATCCGTATGCGCTGGAATTCCGGATGCGCCTTCACCCCCTGCACCGCCCGATCTACCGCCGAACGGACGTCGCCGTACGTGGGACGCAGCGACTCTCGGGTACGAGAGAATTCCAGCAGCGACTCGATCAACTCCGTCATCTGGTTGACCGCAACCCGTATCTCGGCATATAGATCTTCGCGCTGCCCCGGCGTCAGGTTGCTCTCGCAAAGAAATTCCGCATTCGCCATGACCGCCGCTAGCGAATGCCGTAAATCATGCGAGATCGAACTCGCCATCCGTCCGATCGTCGCCAGCCTTTCCGCATCCAGCAACTCTCGCTGAGTTCTCTGCAAATTCTTTCGCATCCGGTCGAACGTCCCCGTGACCTCGGCGACTTCGTCCCCGCCATGCGCCTGCAGCGGGTACGTATAATCCCCCCGCTCCAGCGCCCGTACACCCGCGACCAGATTCTCCAGCGGACGCGTGAAGGTATGCGAGATCAGAAAGACCAGCAGGCTCCCCGCCAGCAACGCCGCCAGGCCGAGCGCCAGCAGCAATTCGTTCAGGCTGCTCAAAAACGCGGTTGCCTGATCGAACGACTTCAACACCCACAGATTCAGCGTTGGTGGGCCCGGCGTGGGCAAATCCACCGACGTCGCCAGGAATCGTTCCCCGCCCAGCCAGATCTGATCCCCTTGCGGCGGGCCTCCCGCGGTAGTTCTCGGCGCCACGCGCAGCAACTCCGATTCCTGGGCAGGCTTCAGAGTGCTGCGCACAATCAAGTCTCCATAGCGAAACGCCACTTCGCTCGCGGCCACGCGGCTCAGGTCGCGGACAACGCGGTCGTCAATTTCGTAACCCAGCAGCAGGTATCCCAGAATCTGACGCCGGCTCGCGGGACCAAAATTAATATCCTGGAGAAAAACTTCGTAGAGGTGGCCTTCGACATACCACCAGTGTCGCGTCGCGTCGCTCGACATCACCTGCGGAAAGAAATGCTGCGCCTCATGAACCGTGATCTCCGGCGGAGTGGCCTGCAGCGCCATCACCTTGCCCGAAGAATCGGCCAGCAGCAGCAAATCGCTGCCCGCCAGTTGCCACAAATCCCGCGATGCGTCCTGAATGGTTGCCGGATCGTGCGTGGTCATCAGCGCCCGCACATTCGGCAGGTCGGCGAGCAGCGCCGCCGAGCGCTCCAGCGTCACTTCCCTCTGCTGCTGAAAATTGTGGAATGCGGAAACGGAATTCTCGAGGTCGCGCTGGATTCCGAGGCGCACCTCCTGCTGCACAGTGTGCCGCACCACCAGCAGCGTCGTGAAAGTCAGCGCCGCCGATACCGCGACCATGGAAAGCAGGAACTTGGTCCGCAACCGAATTCCGCCCATGGTCAAAAACCTCGAAGGGGTTACAGGATACTAGGTTATAAAAGGTCAGAGGTGAGAGGTCAGATTGCAGAGGCAAAAGCCGTCACCTCTACCTCTGCAATCTGACCCTCTTACCTCTGACCTCGCTCCGCTTACGGCACAAACTTGTATCCCGAACTGTGCACGGTGCGAAAGTGCAAGGGGTTCGCGGGATCCTTTTCCAGCTTCTGCCGCAGCCGCAGGATGTGATTATCGACCGTCCGCGTGCTCGGATAATTCTGGTAACCCCAAACGTGGTTCAGTAACTCCTCACGCGATAACACACGCTCCGCGTTCTGGATCATGAACTTCAGCAACTTGAACTCTTGGGAAGTCAGCGGCACCAAATTCCCTTCCCGCCACAATTCCATCTTCGTGAAATCGACTTTCACATCGCCAAACTTGAAAGTTTCGGTCAACGGAGTCCGTGTCGACCGCCGCATCGCCGTTCGCACCCGCGCCAGAAGTTCCCGCGGACTGAAGGGCTTCGTCACATAGTCATGCGCGCCCAACTCCAGCAGCAGCACCTTGTCCATCACTTCCGTTCGCGCACTGAGGACGATGATCGGCAACGAGGGAACTGCCTGGCTGATTTCCCGGCACACGTCCTGCCCCGGCGTCCCCGGCAAACTCAAGTCCAGCACCAGCACGGACGGCGGCGCCGCCCGAAACGTTTCCAGGCCCTCCGCCCCGTTCCCTGCAATATCCACCGCAAAGCCTTCGGCTTCAAACAATCGCTTTAGAGCTTTTTGCACGGCGCGATCGTCCTCGATCACCAGTATCCGCTCCGAACCAGCCGGAACCGCGTCCATCGTCGTAGTCGCTGAAAATGCGTTCTTGGTCACGACCGCCCCCGCCCCGTAATTGGTATGAATCATACCCCTAAACTCTAGCCTGATATCGGGTAATGGCACGCTTCGGGGAAGAAAGTGACATCAATTTGACAATTTGTTGACAGGCGAATCGCGGCCTCACATCCGCCAATATCCATGAAACGCTGGCGGCAAGAACATCGGTGTCAGCCTTGATGACACTTCAACATGGCTTCTCTGCTCACACCAGTCCGGCTTTATAAAGTAATCACGTGTCATGTCTGAGTCACCCGCAAGTCTGAAATCCTTGCAATGCCCTCTACGCCCGGAGCTATTTCCCAGAACGTCACTTTAATTTTTGTTGTGCGATCCATTGGTCCGTGCGTGCGTCGTTCTGGCATACTGAAGCGGCTGACTACACATGCGCATGTTGCAAGCGAAAGAGATCACTCCGTGGTCTCTAACGCGGCCTCGAAGCTCATGAAGCGAAACCGGATTGGGAAGGGGATAGAGATGAACCAGCAATTCCAGCAGACAGCAGGCAACAAGACCTACGAGATTTCGCTTTCGGGATATGGCCTGATCAATTCTCCGCGTCTCAATAAGGGAACAGCCTTCACGGATCACGAACGCGATGTATTTGGCCTGCACGGTTTATTGCCGCCGCATGTGGGGAGTCTTGATGAACAGATTGATCGACGGATTAAAGCATTCCGGGAGCAGCCGAACGCCTTCCACAAATACAGCTTTCTCCGCGACCTGCAGAATACGAACGAGACTCTGTTCTATGCGCTCTTGCTGCGCAATATCGAAGAGATGCTCCCCGTGGTGTATACGCCAACGGTGGGTGAGGGCTGCCAGCGCTTCAGTGAGATATGGAGAAAGCCCAGAGGATTGTTCCTCAGCTATCCGAATAAACATCGTATCGATCAGATCCTGAGTCATTCCCGTTATGACGGTGTGAAATGCATCGTGGTCAGCGATGGGGAACGAATTCTGGGGCTCGGCGATCAAGGTGCCGGAGGCATGGGTATCCCCATCGGGAAGATGGCCCTTTACACGGCGCTCGGCGGCATCCACCCGGAACATTGTCTTCCGATTCTGCTCGATGTGGGAACGGACAACGAGGACAGGTTAAAGAGTCCAATTTACATCGGATGGACGCATCATCGGGTTCGCGGCGAAGAGTACGACGCTTTCGTAGATGTTTTTGTAAACAGCGTGAAGAAGCGCTGGCCGCACGTTCTTTTGCAATGGGAGG
>JBEKWX010000319.1:0-4731 GCA_049512675.1 Terriglobales bacterium
GGCACAATAACGATGGCCAGGATCGTGTGCGAGATCAGGATGGTAAAATAGAGGATCCGCGTCCATCCCGTACCGCGAAAATACACGATGCCGCCGTGATGTGGCCAGTGATAGTAAACGTACGACACAAGGAAGAGCGCAGAAGTACCGAATGCGGTCAACATCACCGCACGATGCGCCGCCATCTTGCCGCGCGCGATAAGCACCCGCCCGATGACCAGCAGCACCGCGCTGCATCCGTTGAGCGTAGCGTTAATCTTGGGGAAAATTGAGTAGTCGGTCATAGTGCAATTTGGTAATAGAGTAATTTGTAATTTGGTAATTTGAAAAACCGGATCAAGGTCGAGAGACGCCGAGTGCTGCACGAGGCCGATTTTAAAATTACCAAATTACAGATTACCCTATTACCAATTTTCTCCAGACGCCGCAACTCTTCCGATAGAATATGAGCACGATGCCTGACGTGTGGAGCCCTCAGCCGCCGCCCCGGGCGGCCAATAAGGAATCCGGTGCGCCCTCGCTGCCCGTAGTAGCGGTCTGGGCACGCGATCTGCTGGTCTCGCTCGTCATCTCCGCTTTCATCATTATATTTCTTTACCAGCCGGTGAAGGTGGAAGGCACCAGCATGATGCCCGGCCTCGAAGACCAGGAGCGGATTTTCGTCAACAAGTTCGTCTACCGCTGGGAGCCCATCCAGCGCGGCGACATCGTCGTCTTCCGCTATCCGCGCGACCCGTCGAAAAGCTACATCAAGCGCGTCATCGGCGTTGCCGGAGACCGGGTCCGCATCGAAAACGGCCAGGTCTACGTGAACGGAGAGGCGCTCGATGAAGACTACGTTCCCAGCGATTACGCGGATGCCCGTTCTTATGGCGAAGTCAAGGTTCCGCTGAATAGCTTCTTCGTCCTCGGCGATCATCGCACGATGTCGAACGACAGCCGCGACTTCGGCACCGTAAACGAACGCTACATCTACGGCAAAGCCGTCTTCGGCTATTGGCCGATGGAGAAGCTGGGCAGGCTGCGGTAGAGCAGCTGTCAGCTCTCAGCTATCAGTAAACCCAACAACCCAGTGTGAATGGTCAGCTGCATCCCAGTGCAGATTTAGATTTTACTGAGAGCTGAGAGCTGACAGCTGAGAGCTTTTCTCCTGCTGACACCCTCTCACACTCCTGCTAGAATCTACAAAATCCACTCCCAGGAGTTGAAATGCAAGCGATCCTTGCCCTCGAAGACGGCAGAGTCTTCCGAGGCAAAGGCTACGGCGCTAAAGGCGAGTGCTCCGGCGAAGTCGTTTTTAATACATCCATTACCGGCTACCAGGAAATTTTCACCGACCCCTCCTACGCCGGGCAGATTGTCGTCCTGACCAACCCCGAAATCGGAAACTACGGCACCAATCCTGAAGACAGCGAGGCCGTGCGTCCGTACATCGAAGGGCTGATCGTACGCGAGTTTTCGAAAGTCAGCTCGAACTGGCGCTCGCAGCAGGTCACGGACGAGTTCATGGAGCAGTTCAAGATCCCGGTGCTCGCCGAGATTGACACGCGCGCCTTGGTCCGCCACCTGCGCGACCACGGCGTGATGCGCGGCGTGATCTCGACACTCGAAGACGATCCCGACAAGCTGGTCGCCAAGGCGTGCGCCATCCCAAAGATGGACGGCCAGGATCTAGCCAAAGTCGTCTCCACCAACCACACATACGTGTGGGAGACAGGCGAGCGCTCGCACTTGCCCGACGAAATTGTCGGCGTAAAAGACGAGCCGGCGCGCTTCCACGTAGTCGCCTACGACTTCGGCATCAAGCAGAACATCCTGCGCAAGCTCCGCGGAGAAGGCTGCAAGGTGACGGTCGTCCCGGCGCAGACCACGGCCGAGGACGTGCTGGCCCTGAAGCCCGACGGAGTGTTCCTGTCGAATGGCCCGGGAGATCCCGAGCCCTGCACCTATGCGGTCGACAACATCCGGCGCTTGATGGGAAGGCAGCCGATTTTCGGAATCTGCCTGGGACATCAGCTCACCGGCATAGCGCTCGGAGGAAAGACCTTCAAGCTGAAATTCGGCCACCACGGCGGAAATCATCCCGTAAAGCAATTGGCCACCGGTAAGATCGAAATCACCGCGCATAACCATAATTTCGCCGTAGATCCCGATTCGCTGCCGCAAAGCGAAGTTGAGTTGACCCACATGGACCTAAACGACCAGACGCTCGAAGGCATGCGCCACCGGAATTTGCCGCTGTTCACGGTGCAGTACCACCCGGAAGCGGCACCCGGCCCGCACGATTCGCACTACCTGTTTAAGGATTTTGTGCGCATGATGGAGGAGTACAAGAGATAGCTAAAGATAGGCGGCGCGGCTGAAAGCCGCGCCCCTCCAAACCAATTCGAAGATTGCATAAATGCCAAAACGAACTGATATCTCGAAGATCCTAATCCTCGGCTCCGGCCCAATCGTCATCGGCCAGTCGGCCGAGTTTGACTACTCCGGCACGCAAGCTTGCAAGGCGCTCAAGTCGGAGGGCTTTGAAGTTGTGCTGGCGAACTCGAACCCGGCCACCATCATGACCGATCCCGAGTCAGCCGACCGCACTTACATCGAGCCGCTGACGCGCGAATATCTCGAAGAGATCATCCGCGTCGAGCGAGAGCTGTCGCCAAGCGCTGGCTTTGCCCTTCTGCCCACGGTCGGCGGACAGACCGCGCTCAATCTCGCCATCGAACTTTCCGACGGCGGCGTGCTCGAAAAGTACGATGTGCATCTGATCGGCGCCCAGATCAGCGCCATCAAAAAGGCCGAAGACCGTCTCTTTTTCAAAGATGCAATGCAGCGCATCGGGCTCGACGTGCCGAAATCTGCGCTCGTCAACAACCTGAAAGACGGCATCGAGTTCGCTGGCAAAATCGGCTTCCCGGTCATCATTCGCCCGTCATTCACGCTCGGTGGAACCGGCGGCGGCATCGCCTACAACCGCGAAGAACTGATGGAAGTCCTAGCCCGCGGTCTCGACCTGTCGCCCGTCCATGAGTGCCTGATCGAAGAATCGGTTCTCGGATGGAAAGAGTTCGAGCTCGAGGTGATGCGCGACACAAAAGACAACGTCATCATCATCTGCTCGATCGAAAACTTCGACCCCATGGGCGTGCACACCGGCGATTCCATCACCGTCGCCCCAGCGCAGACGCTTACCGACCGCGAGTACCAGGTGATGCGTGACGCGGCGATTGCCGTGATTCGCGAGATCGGCGTCGAGACCGGTGGATCGAATATCCAGTTCGCCGTCAATCCCTCAACCGGGCGCATGGTGGTAATAGAGATGAACCCGCGCGTCTCGCGTTCCTCCGCGCTGGCATCGAAGGCGACCGGTTTCCCCATCGCGAAAATTGCCGCCAAGCTGGCTATTGGCTACACGCTCGACGAGATTCCGAACGACATCACGCGCAAAACTCCAGCCTGCTTCGAGCCCACGCTCGACTACGTGGTCGTAAAGATTCCGAAGTGGCAGTTCGAAAAATTTCCCGGCGCCGACGAATCGCTCGGCCCGCAGATGAAATCCGTCGGCGAAGTGATGGCCATCGGCCGCACCTTCAAGGAGGCCTTGCAGAAGGGAATCCGCGCCCTCGATACCGGCAAGCGCGTGGGCTCGCAGAAAATCGAGCCCAAGATTCTCACCCAGCGCCTGGTGACGCCGCATCCCGAGCGCCTGGCCTACGTGCAGTATGCAATCCGCCAAGGACACCCGATCAAGCAGATCGCGAAGATGACCTCGATCGATCCCTGGTTCCTCTATCAGCTCAAAGAGATTAACGATATGCAGCTTGAGCTGGAAAAGCATCCGATGGAATCGATCCCGACCGACGTGCTGCGCGAAGCCAAGCGCATGGGCTTCTCCGATGGGCGCCTCGCCGGCACCTGGCGTCTGGACGGCAAAGGCGGCCAGGAAAAAGTGCGCCACTTCCGCAAAAAGCACGGCCTGAAGCCGGTCTATAAGCGGGTCGATACCTGCGCGGCCGAGTTCGAAAGCTACACGCCATATCTCTACTCCACCTACGAAGAAGAAGACGAGGCGGCTCCCACAGCGAAGAAGAAAGTCGTCATTCTCGGTTCCGGCCCCAACCGCATCGGGCAGGGAATTGAATTCGATTACTGCTGCTGCCATGCCGCCTATGCACTGCGCGAGGATGGCTACGAAACCATCATGATCAACTGCAATCCGGAGACGGTCTCGACCGATTACGACACCAGCGACCGCCTCTACTTCGAGCCACTCACGCTCGAAGACGTGTTCGCCGTCTGCGAGCACGAAGCGTCGGCAGGCGCGCCAGTCGGCGTGATCGTGCAGTTCGGAGGCCAGACTCCGCTGAATCTCTCGCTGCCGCTCAAAGCTGCCGGCGTCAACATCATCGGCACCACGCCCGAATCCATCGATCTGGCAGAGGACCGCAAGCGTTTCGGAAAACTTCTCGAGGAACTCGACATACCGCAAGCCCCCGGAGCCATGGTCGCCTCGGTCGAAGAGGCGGTAGAAGCCGCGAAGAAAATCGGATTCCCGGTGCTGGTTCGCCCGTCGTATGTCCTCGGAGGGCGAGCCATGGTCATCGCCTACGATGAAGACACGATTCAGCAGTATATGAAGCAGGCCGTCGAGTATTCGCAAGACCGCCCCATCCTCATCGATAAATTTCTGGAAGACGCGATTGAAGTCGACGTGGACGCGCTCTCCGACGGCGA
>JBEKWX010000320.1:0-4729 GCA_049512675.1 Terriglobales bacterium
TTGCATGGTCAGGTCGGTGTCCACCGTCTGCGTCGCCTTCTGCGCCATCGAGATCGCTTCGGCGAAACGCTGATCTTTGTCGATATCGGCGTCGCGCGTTCTCTCGGCAATCACCTCAGCGACAATTACCAGTGCCTCGGGATTGTCCCCGTCAAGGCTGATCACTTTGCGGCCCATGGCTTCGGTCTTCTCGGCGTTGTTCGCATTCTGGTAGAGTCGCATCGCGTTCTGATAGAGCAGCAGGCGAATTTCGCTGTCGGGAAACTTGGTGGCGAAATCGGTGGCCGCTTTCTCCATTGCGGCAGCATCGGTATTGGCCATCGCCGCTTTGTAGGCGTCGAACTCCGGTTGGGTTTTGGCTTGCGGCGGACGCTTCGTCGGTGGCGTGGTCGCAGCCTGCGCTGGCGCCGTCTGACCCGCCGCCGGTGGGTTCTGCTGCGCCGCCGGTCCGCTGTTCCGGGCCTCGGCCCAAACCGCTATGCTCAGTATTCCTAGTATGCTCAGTATTCCTAGAATGACTGCTGCTCGCTTCATGATCTCTCCCGTAATGCAAGATTTTCAGACTCAAGATCTGCTCACGCCTGTAGAAACGGGGCTTGCCCCGTTTCCGGAGACGCGGCAATCCGCGTCTCAGCAAAGGATCTACTCTGGCTGCTTCGCCACCGGAGGCTCATAGGGCTGTTCCAGACCCCGCTGCGCCGCTAGCTTCGCTTCCGGAAGCGCTCCTCCCGCCGCGTTCAGCGCCGCCCGATACTGGTCCAAGGCGGCGTCCCGATTCTCCTTTAAATCAAAAATCCGGCCAAGATAAATATGGGACCAGGCGATCACCTTGGGTTCGTGTGCCGTCTGCAAAGCTCGTTCAAAATAAGTGAGCGCCCCTTCCATGTCCCGATTCGCAGTGGCGACTTCCGCCAGAATGAACAACGCACGCCCCGAATCCTCCTTCTGCTCGTCGAGCGCCTTTTGCGCCAGTTTCTTCGCCGTTTCGAGATCGCCCGCCGCCAGTCGCCGCTCCGCGTTCAGCAGCAGGTCTTTGTTCTGGGGACCCGCCAGGTGCAAAAGTTCAGGCGCCGCGTTGCTCGCGAACTGGATCTGGGAGGCCCGCTTCATTTCTTTGCCGACGTCAATCGAGCGCAGCAGGTCAGGATAAGCGTTGCGCAAGCCCTCGGGATCATGTTCGAACTTGCCTAGCGTGTCGTAGAAATAGCGCGTCAGGATGTACCCTTCCTTGCCGGCTTGGTCAATCCCCTGGGCCCGCTCCGCCTCCGGAATCTTGGTCAAGTGCTCTTCAATCGCTCGGATCAGGCATTCGTTCACCAGCAGCGAAATGTTGCTCTTGAACGCCTCATCCATTGGAGTGTCCTGCACGGCGCGGAGCAACGGTTCAAGACGCTCGAAGGCGCCGCCGTATTTCAACGCCAGCGGATCCAGAAGATAATGCAGATAGGTGTGCCGAATCTGCTGCAGCTTGATCGCCGTCCCCGAGGTCGGTGAAATCACGACGTAGTAATCCGAACCATAGTTGCGCGCGTTGGTCTGTCCCGGCGCGCCCATGGCATCCAGGTAGACGATGAACTGGCGTCCCAAGTAACCTGCCGATGGCATCTTCAGATAGATCTCGGTGTCGAATGTCATCTTCGCCAGCGGATCATGATAGATCTCGGTCAATTCCCGGTAGCGCCCGCGGTGGCGCTCCCAGATGGCGTGCAGCCCAATCTTTTGGTAGAAGGCCTGCATCAGCGGCACCATGTCCGCCACCACTTCCGCATCGGGCGGCAGCTCCGTCTGCGGCACTTTCAATGCGAAGGCCGGCGGCTCCTCCAGATAAAGCGCCAGCGATACATAATGGGACAGGTCGTGAGCGGGCTCGGCCGCCTGGTGCTGCCGGTAAAACAAGCACATCGGACCGACCACGCCCTGAGCCCCGGCGGCATCTTCCACGGCCTTGCCAACTTCCGACCGGATCTGCGACCGCAGCGGGTCAGAAACACTCAACTCCTGGTCATAGCCGCATGTGTTGATGGCGGTCAGCACCGTGAACAGCGTCTCGCTGGTTTCCAAAGAGACCTGCGGCCGGTTCTGCGCAACGCCCGACGCCACGACCAGCACGACCGCCAGGCTCAGAGCGAGCGCCAGTCGTGCGGGTTGTCCCAGGAAGTTCCTTCCAATATCAGGCATAGACGGATGCGCTAGAAGTAGTGTACGAACTGGTCAATTTGCGGTCAAACCGACAGGGATGAAAATGCGTAAAACGTTACCGCCGCAGCAGGTTCTTGGCGATGAACAGCACGTTCGCTGGGCGCTCGGCCAGCCGCCGCATAAAGTAGGGATACCACTCGGTGCCGAACGGGACGTAGACGCGCACGCCCCAGCCATCTTTGACCAGGCTCTGCTGCAGGTCGCGCCGGATGCCGTGCAGCATTTGAAATTCAAAAGCGTTGCGCGGAATGTTCTCGCGGGTGGCGAAGGCCTTGGCTCCTTTAATAATGGCCTCATCATGGGTCGCTAGCCCATGATAGACGCCGCTCTTCATCAGGATCTTCATCAGCTTCACGTAGCTGGCGTCAACCTCGGACTTCTTCTGGAAGGCGACCTCTGCGGGCTCTTTGTATGCGCCTTTGCAGAGCCGTATGCGGATGCGCTCGGCGAGCAGCTTTTGGATGTCGGCTTCGGCGCGCCGCATGTACGACTGGATCACCGCTCCCACGCTGTCCTCGTTCCCCGGAACCCGGTGAAGCTCGTGAACGAAGTCGAGCGTGCGCTGCGTGTGTGCCGATCCTTCCATGTCGACGCGAATAAAATTCCTGGGCGACATGTGGGCCGCCTTGGCGACCAGCCCGCGGACAATGTCGTAGGCAAGGTTCTCGTCTACGTCCAGGCCCATGTGGGTCAGTTTCACGCTGACATTGGCGTTCAGCTTGGCGGCGGCGATTTCGTCGAGCAGATGGTTATAAAGCTGGGCGCTGGCGCGGGCTTCCTCAGCGTTGGTGACATTCTCGCCCAGATTGTCGATGGAGACGCTGGCGCCAAATTGATTAACGGCGGCGGCGGTGCGAATTGCGTCCGCAACCTCTTTGCCGGCGACGAAGCGGGTGGAAATGCGCTGACCAAAGCGGGAGTGTTCAGCAACGGCGCGCAGCGAACGGCTTTCCGACAGCGCAATGAACACTGCCCTCAGCATGGGAATTTAAGGCCGGCCCGTTTCGGCATTGGCGCGCCCCTTCTAGCGGGGATACCTCCCGGTAATGTAGCCCTCCAGATCCTGAATCGCTTGCGCCTGACCGGAGATGATCCATTTCACCAGATCGCCTAGCGACACCACACCCACTACCGTGTCCTCTTCCAGGACAGGCAGATGACGAAAACGGTGCTTGGTCATGATGGCCATGCACTCGTCCACCGTGTTCCGCCCAACCACGAAGACCACTGGGCTGGTCATGATCTCCCGGACCATGGTCTCTTTCGAGGATCGGCCTTTAAGGGTGACTTTGCGGGCATAGTCACGCTCCGACAGGATGCCAACCAGCTTGTTATTGGATATCACCAGCAACGCACCTATACCCTGTTCCGCCATCTTCTCGATGGCTTCATAGACAGACTGGTCGGGCGTTACGGAGAGGACTCTCTTGTCGGTCTTCTGCTTTAACAGCGATTCAATTGTGTCGGTAAATTGCATGAGGAACCTCGCGCGGGAGAACCCTGAGCAAAGGTTTCGTGACGATAAGCCGTCTACTCAGGCACTTTTTGGCGCGTAAACACTGCGTCGCGCCCACCCGTATCGCGTCTTTCTGCGAATGCTAAAACCACAAATCATAGTACACCGATCTCGCCTGTTCGCGACATCGTGAAACGATTTTTATCGGGAGCACTCGCCACGGTCCTGCACCAGCGCTGCCGGCATCCCCGGGGGGTAGCAAGTGCGACCTGCATACGAGGGCGCCGGTTGGTGCTCAAAGGCAACTTCTGCAGAGCAAGCCGGCTCGGAACTCAAAACTTTCGGAATGCCCAGAACAGGAAACCCGACAGCATCATCGAAGCCGGAAGCGTCAGCACCCAAGCCATCGCCAAATTCCGTACCGTCGACCACTGCAACCCGGAATGGTTGGCCGCCATTGTGCCGGCGACGCCCGACGACAGCACGTGCGTCGTACTTACCGGCAATCCGAACCAATCGGCCGCGCCGATCGTGAACATGGCAACGATCTCTGCTGACGCTCCCTGACCATAGGTGAGGTGGTCCTTGCCGATCTTCTCCCCGACCGTAACCACGATCCGCTTCCATCCGATCATCGTGCCCAATCCAAGCGCTATCGCCACCGCAACCTTTACCCAAGTCGGGATAAATCGGGTCGACGCGTCCACGTGCTTCTTGTAGTTATTCAACACTGCCCAATCGCCCGCGCTGATCGCCGGTTGCCCGTTCTTCTTCATCAGGCGCAGGGCTTCGCTCGCGACGTACATATCGTTGCGGAAGTTCCGCACCCGGTCGTTCGGAATCTTTGCCAATTCTCCAAACAACGCCGTTTCATTCCCGATGTCACTCACCATCTGACGCAAGGCCAGCATGGTGTTGGGAGTGAATTCTTTGGTGCGAATGTAATCGGTAAGCTCGTCCCGTTCATCGCTGATAACTGCGCTTGGGCTGACGTACTTAGACAATACCCCAGCCGCTTGTTGAGAAACGGCAACGAAGTCATCCGATTGTGTCCGAGTGATCGCGTGGTTCAAG
>JBEKWX010000321.1:0-4722 GCA_049512675.1 Terriglobales bacterium
CCGCGGGGGCGATCAAAGCAATGAAAACCGCTTACCAGATGGCGGGGGTCAAGCCGGACGATGTAAAGGTCGCCGAGATCCACGACTGTTTCACGGTCATGGGAGCGCTCGGCACGGAGGTCTTAGGAAAAGCTGAGTACGGCAAAGGCGCACAGTATTGGGTAGACGGGAAAGCCGCGGTCGATGGCGAATGTGGCATTAACACTTCGGGCGGTCTCATCGCGAAAGGCCATCCCATTGGCGCGACCGGTGTCGCCATGCTCGGATGGTGCTCTTGGCAATTGCTCGGTAAGGTCCCACAACCGTTGCAGGTGAAGGGTGCCAAGGTTGCCGCCACGTTCAATATAGGCGGGCCCATCTGCGCCTCGGTGTGCACGGTTTTGAAATCCTAGAGATTTCTTCACGAGCGCAGAAACTCCAAAGTCAACGCCCACGCCTGCCGCGCCGAGCGCGGCTCATACGATGCACGTTCGTCACAGAAGAATCCATGGTCGGCATGGGAGAACTCGACATTCACATAAGTCTTCTGCTGCGCGCTCAAGGCATCGGTCACCGCTTTCCGGTGCGCGGGCGTAATATGCTTGTCCAATCCACCCCAGATGAGCAATGACGGGGCCTGCACCTTCGACGCCCGGTCCAGCAATCCGGGAGCGATTCCGCCTCCGTAAAACGACACTGCGGCGCGCAGCGGAACCACACTGTTGGCAAGAAATGAAACGCGGCCACCCATGCAGAATCCCACACTCGAAATCTCGCTTGGTTTCACTTGTGCATTCGAACGCAGCCACTCATGGGCCGACTGTATGTCCAACTCCGCCGTCTCGGTTGTCACCGCCTGGTAGTGCGGCATCACGGCAGCAAAGTCGGTATAGCTGCCCTCAAAACCCGGCGGCGCCGTGCGATGAAACAGCTCCGGAGCAAGCACGACATACCCCTCCGCCGCCAACCGATCGCTCACATTGCGGATGTGCCGGTTAACGCCAAATGCTTCCTGGAACAGGAGTATCCCCGGATGCGGCCCGCCCTGCTCGGGACGAGCAACATACGCTGCCATCCGGGTTCCGTCCGCAACGGCCAGTTCCGCCTTCTCTTTCACGATCGCTGCTTGACTCATACCGCCTCTATTTTGACCAGGATTTCCTTCTTGCCCTCAAGAACGGGAAGGATTGTACACCCACGTGGCCGCCATGCAAGCTGTCGCTCCTGCATCGCTCCGGATCCCGCCCGCCTGATAGTGCCGCGACTAGTGCCGCTACCCAGACCCCCTGTGGCATAATCGCCCTCGGTGTCCACAGCAAACAAATCCGAGCTGTTTCAGAAACTGCCCTCGACGGACGAACTTCTCCGCCAGCCCAACATGCAGGCGCTGGTCGAGCGTGAGGGTCATTCCGCCGTCGCCGAAAGTATCCGCGTCGTGCTCGCGAACCTTCGCCAGGAAATCGCCAGCGGTCGAATCGCTGACAGTCAAGTCGGCGCCCAGTTAAATGAGAAATCGCTAGATCTCGCGCTCGGCGGCCTGTCCGCAGCGGTCGAACGCGAACTCCGCCAGTCGCTGAGTTACTCGCTGCGGCCGCTCGTCAACGCCACCGGCGTGATCCTGCACACCAATCTAGGGCGCGCGCCGCTGGCTGCCGGTGCGCTAGACCACGTCCGCGCCACGGCGAGCGCCTATTCGAATCTCGAATTCGACCTCTCAACCGGCGAGCGCGGGAAGCGCGACGTCCATGTCGACCGCCTGTTCCGCAAGCTCCTCGGCGAGGCCCACGTAGGGACGGCCGCCCTCGGCAGTCCAGCCGAGCAAAGCTCGGCAAAGATCTCGACCGCCATCTCGACGATCGTGGTCAACAACAACGCCGCCGCCGTTCTGCTCGCCTTGAACTCGCTGGCCGAGGGCGGCGAAGTCCTCGTCTCGCGCGGAGAGCTCATCGAAATCGGCGGCTCGTTCCGCATCCCCGACGTGATGTCGAAGTCAAGTGCAACGCTGCGCGAAATCGGCACCACGAATCGCACGCGCATCGCCGACTACGAAAGCGCTATCAACGACTGCACCCGCCTCTTGCTCCGCGTGCATCGTTCCAACTTTGAAATCACCGGCTTCACCGAGCAGCCTGGACTCGACGAACTGGTCGCTCTCGCCCGCCGCCGCAATCTTCCGCTCATGCAAGATCTGGGCAGCGGCGCGCTCCTCGATCTGCGTTCGGTCGGAATCAACGGCGAACCGGGCGTGCTCGACAGTTTGCGCGCCGGCGTCGACATCGTCACCTACAGCGGAGACAAACTCCTCGGCGGTCCGCAAGCGGGATTGATCAGCGGCCGCGCCGATCTGGTCGCGCGCATGCGTTCGAACTCGCTGTTCCGCGCCTTGCGCGTGGACAAACTCACCTACGCCGCGCTCGAAGCCACGCTGCTCGCCTGCGTCAAACGCGATTACGACGCCGTGCCGGTGCTGTGCATGATGCGCCTGTCGAAAGACGAGATCGCCCGCCGCGCGGAAAAAATCGTTTTCCAGGTTGAATCTGCTCCGGTAAAATCCGCGCACCTTAAGCTGGAACTCCAGGACGGTGAATCGGTCATAGGCGGCGGCGCCGCCCCGTCGGCGGCCTTGCCCACGCGCCTGATCGCGCTGACCCACAAAGATCTCAGCGCCGACGAACTAAGCGCCCGTCTCCGCGCCAGCACTCCGCCCATAATCGCCCGAGTAGAAGAAGGCCGCGTCCTGCTCGACCTGCGCACCGTATTTCCCGATCAGGATGCAGACTTAGCGACTGTACTGGCATCCCTATCCTGAGACCTGATACCAAATTTGCCAATTACAAATTAACAATTAACAATGCTTCTATGATTCTCGGCACCGGAGTTGACATCGCCGAAGTTCCTCGCATTCGCCAAAGCATCGAACGGTTTGGCGACCGCTTCCTTCGTCGCATCTTCACCGAAGGCGAAATCCGTTATTGCGAACGAAGAGCCAGCCGCTGTGAAAGCTATGCCGCGCGCTTCGCCGCCAAGGAAGCCGGGATGAAGGCGCTGGGTACGGGATGGAGTCGTGGCGTCCGCTGGCGCGATATCGAAGTGGTGCGACCGAAAGGGCAGCGTCCGACTATCCAGTTTCACGGCGAGGCGGCGGCCATCGCCGCCAAGCTCGGCACGAGAAACATCGCTCTCTCGCTCACCCACACTTCCGAAGAAGCCCTGGCCCACGTCATTCTCGAGAATTGATTTCAGCTCTCAGCTCTCACCACAAATCACCACTCGCGGCCGTCCACCCGAGCAAAGCTCGGCGATCCGGCCGCTGCCAGCCACCAACCTGCTGATTCAAAATAACTTTCTGCGCCCTCGCAACATGCGTAAAGTTTCAGGGTTTATATGGCCGAAACGTAATCAGGCCGGGTTAGCAGTTGCAGGCCAAAATGGCGAGGTTGGAGGAAAGGCAATGAAAATGAAACGCTCGGTTCGTAGCTTGGTATCAGGGTTGATATTGGGTGTTCTGATGTTGTCGGTTTCGGTGCTGTCGCTCTCGACGGCATCGTCTGCAGAGATCGCGATCGGGATTGGAATCTCGGTGCGAATCGGTCCGCCGGCGCTGCCGGTGTACGCGCAGCCCATCTGTCCCGGTCCGGGTTATCTCTGGACCCCGGGTTATTGGGCGTGGAATGACGATGGCGGCTACTACTGGGTCCCCGGTACATGGGTGGTCGCGCCGGTGGGCATGCTCTGGACCCCGGGCTACTGGGGCTTCGCGGGCGGCTTCTATGGCTGGCACGCTGGCTATTGGGGACCGCATGTTGGCTTCTACGGCGGGATCAACTACGGCTTCGGATACGGCGGAGTAGGTTTCGCTGGCGGCGAATGGAGAGGCGGAGCCTTCTTCTACAACCGCGAAGTGATGAACGTCAACGTGGTCAATGTACGGAACGTCTACAGCCGAACCGTCATCGTGAATAACACGCACGTGGCCTTCAACGGCCCCGGAGGTATCGAAGCGCGGCCGACTCCGCAAGAGGAAGCGTATGGGCGCGAGCAGCATACCGCGGCGCTGGCAGCGCAAACCGAACACGAACATGCCGCCAGCCAGAACCGGCAGCTGTTCGCATCCGAGAATCACGGGCGTCCAGCCATTGCCGCGACAGCCAGGTCGGGCGAGTTCTCGGGACGCAACGTGGCCAGAGCCAGCGCGGCCGGAGAGCCGTATCGCGAGCCGAAGATGTCGCCGCAGGAAGCGCGCGCGACGTCTGCGGGCAATCGCGGGTTCAATGAGCCAGCCAGAAATGGCGGCAACTCCAACTCCAACTCCAGTTCCAACGACCGCTCGATGACACGGCCGGAGAATAATGGAGTGGGAAGCCGGGAACAGATGTCGTCCCGGGACAACCCGAAGCCGAACTCCAAGCCCAGCAAGCAGGAGAAGCAGGCTCAGAAGAAAGCGCAGAAACAAGCGAAGACCGAACAGAAACGCAATGACCGTGAGGAGCGTTAACCGGCGATGTAAACCGGCAATGCTGACATAAAAAAGCTCCCACTCTTCGCGCCAGTCTGTACAACCAGATGCGAGGAGTGGGAACTCTCGTTCTTGGAGCAAGCTCCGCCCTTTTCCGCCCCCCAGAAACTCTCGAATGCTGAAATTCCGCGGCGTTTGTTATCATGCTTCTGTCGTTTACAGACCACCTTGCCTAGCCAGAAGCAGCTCAAATGGTCGCAGCTACGCGTGGGACTCACCCTCCTTTT
>JBEKWX010000322.1:0-4707 GCA_049512675.1 Terriglobales bacterium
TGCGCCCGGTGTTGCCTTCCGCCTACCACCACAGCGTCGGCCTCCCGAAGTTCCTGTCGCTGGCGCGACAGGGCATGCATTTCACGGCTCAATACCTGGCCTGTACTTTCCTCTGTCAATGCATTGCCGTCGTCCTTGCGAACGCCGACACATGACTCGAGGCCGTTGTGGTTCGCTATTCCTTCAACGTATGAGACTTTCACTCACTACTCCTTGCCGGTTTGCCGGCGCACGGTGGTCGCATGAAACGCCAAGTTCCAGGTCTCGCCGAAACTGCCCGCGATTCCCGTCCGGAGATTCCCGACGGAGTATTCCTCGTGCGCGTCGATGGCGCCCAGTTCCGCTGGCATGCCCACAAACCCTTCTATGTCCTCCGACTCTCCGTTATCGAGCCCCAGACACTGGCCGGGCAGTCCATCGTCGGCCGTCTCTACTGCACGCAGAAAGCGATGTGGAAGTTGGGCTGGTTCCTACGGGATTTCCTCTACGACCCGGAACTTCTGGCCCACGAACAGGTCGACGAGAAGGCTTTGCCCGGGCTCCGCGGTGTCGTCAAGATCAGCCACACCGTGATCAACGGCATTTCGCTCATCAACCTCGACGGCTTCGCTCCAGCCAGCCAGTGGGAAGAACTATCCACGACTCCGGTTTCGAGCGCTTCTCGCTCCAACACTGACGAGGCAACCCGATGACCTATTCCTACACCCAGATCAGCCAATATCTGAGCTGTCCGCGCCGTTACCGGCACCGCTACCTCGACGGTTGGCAGGAAAAAGACACTCGTGCCGCCATGCTCTTCGGCCGAGCGTTCGAACAGGCCGTCGCCGCCCTTTTTCGCCGGGAAGACCCGGCCGCAGTGCTGTTCGAGCAGTGGGGCGTGTGCAAGGACATGGGTCTGACCTACTCGGGCAACGACACCTGGGATCGCATGCTGCAACAAGGCGTCCAGTTGCTCGAGCGCTTCGCCCAGGACGGCCGCGTTCGCATTCGCCGCCCTCGTTCAACCCAGCAAGTTCAGTTCAATCGGATCTTGGCGTCCGGCAACAGTTTTGTCGCGTACGTTGACGCCATTGGTGAACTGGACGGGACACCCTGTGTTCTGGAATGGAAGACTACTTCTGCCCGATATCCGGAAGAGCCGGCCGGCATTTCTGCACTGGACCCGCAACTTGTCTGCTATTCGTGGATGACGGGGATCGATGAAGTCGCCCAGATTGTTTTCGTGCGCAAGCGTCTGGTTGAAGTTCAGTACCTCCGAGCCACGATTTCTGACGAGCAGCGGCAGGAGTTCGCAACTCTGGTCGAGGATACAGTCCGACGGATCGAGTCCGGGCTGTTCTTGCCCCATAGCGGCATCCGCTTTCCGCAGAATCCGTGCACAACCTGCCCCTTCCTCGGGCTCTGCCTCGATAGGCGCGACATGGTCGAGGCCGCCCTTGTGCGCAAGCCGGGAGTCGATCTTGGTCTGTTTGACGAACTTGTTTACTAGGTGGCCACCGATGCCCCCGAAGCTCAATCGCAAGCGTGCCCTCTTCGTTCTGACCAAGATCGACGAGATCCTGGCGTGGGAAAAGCAGAAAGAAGCGGAGCGCGACACCCGCTTTGTCGAGCTCGGCAGGTATCTGTGTGAGGTGCGGGCTGGTCAGTACTGGCGACTCGAAAACCTGAAGTCGTTTGACGAGTTCCTGGCGAGGCGGTTTCCGGAATCGAGAAGGAAGGCGTATTACCTGATGTCCATCCACGAGCACCTACCGCCGCAGGCGAGACGCGATCTAAAGGAAGTTGGATGGACGAAGGGTCTGGAACTGGCGAAGGTCGCGCGCAGGGACGGGCAGCACTTCGATTGTGCAACCTGGTTGCACAAAGCTCGCGCCATGCCAAAGGAAGACTTCCGGCGGGCAGTGGAGAAGGAACTGACAGGAAAGGAAGAGGAGCCATCGGAACTGATCTACTTCAAGGTCTATAAGAGCCAGATCCCGGTGATCGAGCAGGCGATCGAGACGGCAGCCCTGATGCTGGGCACGGACAAATCGCGCGGTTACTGTCTGGAGATGATTTGTGCCGACTTCCTTGCAGGAGCGCACCTGGACAATGGCAACCCGGAGATCCTACTCAACTCTATCTCACGCTACTACAAGTTCTTGCCCGGCGAACAGCAACAGGCTTTCCTCGAAGACCTGCGCGAGAAGGCGTCCTGAGAATGATTCGCCCCAGAGCCGATCGATTGCGCCTGGACTCCTTGTTATACGACGGTCTGCGCCAGCAGATCCTGCGTCGCGACGGCTGGAGGTGTCAGTCTTGTGGCACGATGTCGAATCTGGAGGTGCACCACAGGGAATTCCGCAGCCATTCAGGCCATGACTCCGACGAGAACCTGATCACACTCTGCACCACATGCCACACCTATGTCCATCACCGCCGAGGAGTTGGACGCGACTGATGACGGTCACTAGACCCTTACTGCGGCGAGAATGATTCACTACGATCTGCAGGCGGCCCGGCTCAGCTCGCTCTGCCCGTCGCCGGCTTCGACTTCCAGGAAATCGCCTTCCTTGAGGGGACTTGCGGAAAAAAGCGTGCGGCCGCACCCGCGGCATGGATCTCGCCGTTCTGTGCCTGTGCCTCCCGGCGAGCCGCACCGCCATCCGCACTTCAGAATCGATTTGGGAGGGCGAGTCGAATTACGAAACGAACCCAATAAGTCTTGCATTTTCAATAAATGAGTATTCAGGGCGTGTGATTCAAGTGACCGATGGCGAGAATCCACGCGCCGTGGCGTCTGGAAGACCAGGTGGCGGGAAGGTCCCGTTCGCAGGCGAGATGGGCATACAATGGTGTCATTTTTGAGGTCAAGAAGGAAATCCGGCGATAGCGCACCTTGCCTCTCCGAAGAGCGGTATCCAGAAAGACTTGTCGCCATGAGTGGGAGCGTGTCTGCCCTTAGTGTCTGTGTTTGGAACATAGACAAGGAGATTCCAAAATGAATTCCAGAAATTTGACATTGCTTACTGTGATGACATTCCGCAGCACTCGGACTTATTTTCTGCTTGCGTTCGTCGTGCTGGGCCTTTGCATTGGAGCTTTCGCGCAAGGCGGAATCGGCGAACTGACCGGTGAGGTGACAGACTCAACCGGCGCCGTGGTTCCTGGCGTTGCTGTCAAGCTGACCAACACCGCGACGGGCGAAGTGCGTACTACCGTGACCACGCCGTCCGGCACTTACCGTTTCCCGGCGCTGCCGATCGTAGGCACGTACACCTTGGAGGTGGCTGCCAAGGGATTCAAGCCCGTGAAGGTTGATGACATCATCGCTAGCGTGGGTATCATTACCACGCGCGACGTCAAGTTGGAAGTGGGCGCGGTCACGGAGCAGGTGACGGTCGAGGCCGGCGGGCAGTTGGTGGAGACCGAGGACTCCTCGCTCTCGCAGAATGTAGACCGACACGTCTGGCAAGACATGCCGTTGGAAACCCGCAGCCAGAACGAGTTCATCGGTTTGCTGGCGGGCGCGGAACCCGCTGCCCAGGCTGAACTCAACGAGGATCGTGGCGCTGCCGTCAACGGCGCCCGCAGCGGTTCCGGCAACTTCATGGTTGATGGTTTTGACAATAACGATCAGGGCTTAGGAGGCGCCTCTTCAACTGCGGGCGGGGGACCGGGCGGAGCCCTCACGACCATCTCTCCCGACGCCATCGAAGAGTACCGCGTCATCGAGGGCACGCCGCCAGCGGAATACGGCAAGGCGGGTGGCTTCGTGACCGACACCGTGCTCAGGAGTGGCACAAATAGCTGGCATGGTTCTCTTTTCGAATACAACCGCATTCAGGCGCTGACGGCCAATAGCTGGTTCTCGAACCACTCGGACGAGCAGGACCACCTCGTCCGCAACCAGTTTGGCGGCTCCATTGGCGGGCCTATCGTCAAGGACAAGACGTTTTTCTACTTCACGGTGGAGGCCCATCGTATGCGGCGAAGCTACCCGACGACTGGGGCTACCATTACTCCAGATTTCATAAATTTCGTGCAGAGCGGGAACTTCGAGGCTTTCATTGAAAGTTCTCCTAACGGAATGTGCAACAACCAAGCCTTTCTAAACTCTCTTGTCACATCTGGTTACCTATCTAGCGCCCCCAGTGCAGCCCCCTGTACGGGCGCTTTTGCAGCGAATGCAACCACCGGCGCGGTCTTCCAAAAGATGATCGCAGCTCAGCCTCTTCCGCTATGCGCTGCGGGAGCGGCCAATTGTACGAACCTGACAAACGGTGCTCAAGGGCTGTGGACCGGTGGCGGCGCAGGAGCCCTGGGGCTCACCTACCCGGTGAATGTATACGGAACGGTTACGCTGCCGCAGGTGTATCTTCTGAACCAGATGCGATACGCGACCAAGGTTGACCACAAGGTAGGCTCCAACGACCAGATCAACGCCGCCTATCTGTATGACAACCCGGACTCCAACTACTCGGCAACATTCGGTCCGGCATCCCCCAACCACAACCGGGCGCAGAACGCGGGCGTGACTTGGTCACACACCTTCAGTGCGACCGTTCTCAATCAGGCACGAATGTCCTATGTTCGTCACACCGGCAACTTTCCGGGCGACCCCAGCGTGACTGGAATGCCGTACACCTGGACTTGGTTCGATGAGCCGATCACCACATTCGGCAACGCCGACAACGTTCCCCAGTTTTTCACCGAGAATGAATTCAT
>JBEKWX010000323.1:0-4707 GCA_049512675.1 Terriglobales bacterium
CAGCAGGTTTCGATTCTCGTCTCCGACGTGCCCGACGATACCCCCGACGCGCTCGCCTCCGGCCCGACCATGCCCGATTCCACTTCTATCCACGACTGCGAGCGCATCGCCGCTAAATACAACCTCATCGATCAGTTCCCCAAATCCGTTGCCGATCTCTTTCGCCGGCACGCTCTTGACGAGACGCCCAAATCCGACGATCCCGCTTTCGTCCGCGCTCGCTGGTGGACTGTGCTCTCGAACCAAGTGGCCATCGATGAGGCCGCCGCCGCCGCCACCCGCGCCGGTTTCGCCGTCGAGGTCGATAACTCCTGCGACGACTGGCCCTACGACAAAGCCGCCACCTACTTGCTCAAGCGTCTACGCGACCTGCGCCGCACCGTATCGCGCGTCTGTTTGATCTCCGGTGGCGAGGTGACTGTGACCGTCCGCAACGGTGGGGTCGGCGGACGCAACCAGCAGTTCGCCCTCGCCTGCGCCGAACCGATATCGGGACGAGACATTACCGTGCTGAGCGCCGGGACCGACGGTATTGACGGCAACAGCCCTGCTGCGGGCGCCGTTGTCGATGGCAGTACCCTCTTTCGTGCCGGCAGTGATCGGGTCGATGCCCCCGCCGATGGTGTCGAAGCCGTGCAGAACGCGCTCTCCGGTTTCAATGCCTACCCTCTTTTCGACGCGCTCGGCGACACCGTCATCACCGGACCCACCGGAAATAATCTGCGCGACCTTCGTCTTCTGCTGGCTTACTAATCCGCCGCAACTTTTCGATCTGAAGATATTCGTCATTTGTTCGCCCTTATATGAAAGCCTGTACTTCCGCGCTTCGAAGTTAGCATCACGATAACGCCCGCCGGTTCATGTGCTTCCAGCGACCGTAAATTCTTGTAAATCTCCCTGCCCGCAGCATCGTCGTACCTTTGTTCTGCATCCAACGTCTTAAAATAAAAACCAGTACCGGAGGTTTCGATTGAGACGGACATTTCGCATCGCTATGCTTTTGACGTTTGCCTGCGTTGCTGTGGCGGAGCTCTCGAACTTTGCACAGGCTCAGAAGGTCGACCTGGCGTTCGGCGTCAGCACGGTGACAGCGCCCGCGGCCAACTCGACAAGCCCATCCCTCAGCGGTGGTACCTATCCCGGCTTTAGCGGCGACGTGCTCTTCTGGCACAATTTCGGCATCGGGGCTGAAATCTACTGGAGGGCAACCCAGAGCAATTACCCTGCTTTCCCCACCAACGTCCCGTATCGGCCACTCTTTTTGGACTTCAACGGGGTTTACTCACCGAAACTCGCCCGCCACGCCTACCTTGAGTTGTCGGCCGGCATCGGCGCAGTGGACACCCGTATCTACTGTTCCGAATGCGGGAATGGCTACAACACGAACTACTCGAGCGACAAACACTTCGCGGGAGACTTCGGCGCCGGCCTCAAGTTATATCCCATCGGCGGCTTTTTCATCCGTCCCGAGGCTAAGATCTACCTTGTCGCCAACAACCAATTGTTTAGTTCCTCATATGCCACTCGCGTCGGAGGGTCGATCGGCTACACCTTTGGACGACACTAGCCGCCAACCGCCTGGCAATTTCAGGATTGTCATGAATCTAGGTTTGCCATTCCCGAGCGCTTCGCCCGCGGGGGGCGGGATAAGACGGCAATGACGGCGGTTTGTCATTTAGGAGCGAACCGAAGGACCTCCTGTTTGCCAGCCTGGGCAAAGGCAGGCGTTTCGTCGCTGTGAGATATTTCGGATCTTCTCCGCCCGCCCCCAGCTTTGCGAGTGGTCTGTTTCACTCGTCCCGCATTATGATAGACACATGAACTTCGGCTTCTCAGGCGAGATGATCTTCCTGTTTTTTCTGGCGCTGATCCTTTTCGGCCCCAAGAAAATGCCGGAGATCGGTCGCCAGGTCGCGCGCTTCCTGAATGAGTTCCGGCGCGCTTCCTACGAATTCCGCTCTCAGATCGAGTCCGAAATCAATACCCTGGATACAAACGATAGAAGCGCCGGCAGCAGCAACGCCAGCACCCGTCGGCAGCAGATCCTGCCTCCTATCCAGGCCCCGCTCGGATCGCTGGCCAATCGCATCTTCAATCCACCGCCCGCCGAAAAGCTGGAAGTAGCGGAAATTGCCGTTGCCGAAAATGCCGCTGCCCCAGTCGCCGCTGCCGAAGCCGCCCCAGCTGAACCTGCACCCGTTCCCGAGCCTTCTCCTGCTCCGAGAGTTGAAGCTCCGAAGGTTGCGCCCGATGCCTGAGCTGTCCGCCTCCTCACCCCTGAACGAATCCGCCAAGGAGCAGATGCCTGCCATGGGCTTCCTCGAACATCTCGAGGAACTCCGCAAACGCATCGTTTATTCCGTCATTGCCCTCGTCGTCGGCTTCTTTGCCTGCTGGGGATATGCCGGGAATATCTACGCCATCATGCAGCGTCCCATCATGGAAGCGCTGCAACGCAACGGCCTCTCGGCCAAACTCGTTTACGTCAATCCGGTTGAGCCTTTCAATCTGTATCTGAAAGTCGGAATGATGGCCGGCTTGTTCGTCGCCTCGCCCTTCGTGCTCTACCAGATCTGGTGCTTCATTTCGCCCGGTCTTTACCGCAACGAGAAACGCTACGTAATGCCCTTCATGGCCTCGACCATAGCCCTATTCCTTTCCGGCGGGTACTTCGGCTACAAAGTGGTCCTGCCCCAGGCGCTGGTGTTCCTGATCGGCTACGGCAAAGACTTCCAGCCGATGATCACGCTCAGCGAGTACAGTTCTCTGTTTCTGACCATCATCGTCGGCCTGGGCGTAATTTTCGAAATGCCGATTGTGATATTTTTCCTGGCGCTCATGGGCATCGTCAGCGCCGGATGGATGTGGCGCAACATCCGCTATGCCGTCCTTGGTATCTTCGTCGTCGCCGCCATCATCACGCCCACCCCCGATATCCTGAACATGTGCATCTTCGCCGCCCCCATGGTGGCCTTGTACATCCTGAGCACGGGCATCGCATGGCTCGTGCATCCCAAGCGGCGCAAGAAACGCGCGGAGAAAAACTCCTAACCAACAGAGGGCACGGAGAAGCACAGGGGAAACCATGACAGGGAAGATCATGAAACGAAACGCAACCACAAGAGATTTTCAGGCCTTCCCCTGTTTTCCCCCGTGCCCCCTGTGGTTAAAGATCTGTCTACAGCTGGCCGTGACCATCGCCCTGTCGAGCACCGTAGCTTGCGGAAAAGGAACCGACGCAACCACCAGCGCAGCCTCAAAATCCGAATCAGCCGCGAAGACGCCAGCGCCGCCCGAAGCCGCGCCCCCCGACTCCGCCCCACTCCCACACATCGATTCCAAACGCGCCTTCCAGTACACCCGCGAAGTCACCGCCTTCGGCCCGCGCTACATGGGCAACGAGAATCACAAAAAACTGGAGCACTATATCCTTGACCACCTCAAAGGCGATCAGGTCGAGGACGACGCCTTTACCGCCGACACCGTGGAAGGCAAATTCCCGGTCCGCAATATCATCGCTAAATTTCCTGGCACAAAAGATGGCATCATCGTCATCCTCGGGCATTACGACACCAACTACCCGCTGCGCAATATCGGATACGTCGGCGCCAACGACGGCGGGTCTTCCACCGCCATCCTGCTCGAATTTGCCGACCAACTGCGCGGCGGGGGATCGGAAAAAAAGCGCGACGGCTACAGCGTCTGGCTGGTATGGACTGATGGCGAAGAAGCGGTGCGGAAGTGGTCCGACACCGACAGCTTGTATGGCGCCCGTCATCTGGCCGAGAAATGGGAAAAGGACGGCACGCTCAAGAAGATCAAAGCGCTCATGGTAATGGACATGATCGGCGATGCCGACCTCGACATCGACCGCAACACCATCGGTACTCCCTGGCTGCTCGACCTTATCTACGCCGCCGCCGAGCGCTTAGGCTACCAATCCCACTTCTACGCCCGCGAGGGTCCCATCGAAGACGATCACCTGCCCTTCGTCAAACGTGGCGTCCCCAGCGCCGATGTCATCGACCTCGATTACGGATACAACAACGTCTTCCATCACACCGCGCAAGACACCATGGACAAGCTAAGCCCCAAGAGCCTCGAAATCGCCGGCGATACCATCCTCGAAACCATCCACATGCTCGACCAACGCTAGTCTCGCCTCCTAGTGCTCAGGCACTCCTCCGCTGCTAAAATCTTGAAGACCCACAGAAACATCTGAGTCAAAGCTGTGTTATCGCAATTGGAGGATGGAAAAAAATGAAAAAGCTGATTGGATTGCTCGTGATATGTTTCGTGTTTTCTCTCTCAGCCCTGGCACAACACGAAGAACATCCAGGCGCTGCCGCCCGGCCGGAGGTCGGTGGCGGCCATCAAAACATTCCCAAGCACGGTCCTGCAAAAGCAACCACTTCGCATCCGGCCGAGGAAAACCGCAACTTCAGCGAAAAGGCAGGACATCCCAATGCTCCGCACGTGGATCGCGGCAAACAATGGGTGGGCCATGATACCGGCTCGAACGACCCTCATTACCATCTGGATCATCCGTGGGAACATGGCCACTTCACCGGCGGCATCGGGCGCGGCCACGTCTGGCGCCTCGCCGGCGGTGGTCCCGGCCGCTTCTGGTTCGGCGGTTTTTACTTCTCCGTGGCTCCCTACGACGTCGGCTTCTGTAACGGCTGGCTTTGGGATTCGGACGAAATC
>JBEKWX010000324.1:0-4693 GCA_049512675.1 Terriglobales bacterium
TCGAGCTTGGTTTTCTTCTGCTTCTTCTTGGCGTCGAAAATTTCTTCAAACACCGATTTCTCGATGTCGAGCACGACGCTGCCGAACATCTGAATCAGGCGGCGATAGGAGTCGTAGGCGAAGCGCGGGTTGCTGGTGCGCTTGGCGAGAGCTTCGACGCTTTGGTCGTTCAGGCCGAGGTTGAGGATCGTATCCATCATGCCGGGCATCGAGAACTTCGCGCCCGAACGCACGCTCACGAGCAGTGGGTTGTCGCCTTTGCCGAGCTTTTGGCCCTGAAGGCTTTCGAGCTTGGCCAGCGCTTCTTCCATCTGGCGGTCGACTGCTTTCGACACCGCGTTGAGGCGCATGTATTCGCGACAGGCCTCGGTCTGGATGGTGAAGCCGGGAGGCACGGGGAGGCCAGCGTTGGTCATCTCGGCGAGCCCAGCGCCTTTGCCGCCGAGAACGTCCTTCATCTTGCCATTGCCGTCGGCTTTGCCACCGCCGAAGAAGTACACATATTTCGTGGTCGTGGGTTTTGCTTCGATGATTTCTGCATCTGGGAGAGTCGTTGTTGCCATATATAGGTCCTCGTCGTTATTTCGTAGATTCTATTTCGTAGATTCCTTGCCCTCGGTCACGATCTCGGAGAAGTCCGCGATGGTGGAGAATTCCTTGACCACGGTCTGCAACAGAGCCAGGCGATTGGCGCGGAGATTGTCATCGTCCACCATGACCATTACCTTGTCGAAAAACTTGTCGATCGCGGGACGCAGCGACGCGATCTCACGCAGCGCCTCCTCATAATCGTGCGCCGCGCGCAGCTTTTCGACAGTTGCGATGGTCGGCGGGATCAGCGTGGCCAGTTCCTTTTCGGATTCTTCCTGCAGGCCCGCGGGATCGACGCGAAGGGCAACAATTTTCGTTTTTTCAGCCGCCTGGCGCAGGATATTCTTCATGCGCTTGAAGGCGCTCGATATGGATTTGAAATCAGCCGAGCCGCGCACGTTCTTCACGGCTTCGGCGCGGGCGGCAGCGTCCACCACATCGTCGGCATCGACTGCAAGTACGGCGCTGACGACGTCGTACGCGTAGCCACGCGCATCCTTCAAGTAAAACTCAAGGCGCTCGCGGAAGAAGGCGCGCACCGATTCGGCGTAAGCGGCGTTCGAGAACTTCTTCTCGGCCACAGAACCCTTATAGCGAATGCGCGCATCGGCCATGATCTCCGAGAGACGAAGCGGCAGCTTTTTCTCGGCAATCGTCTTCACGATGCCGTTCGCCTGGCGGCGCAGCGCGAACGGATCCTTCGACCCGCTGGGGATGAGGCCGAGCGCAAACATTCCGGCGATCGAGTCGGCCTTATCGGCGATCGAGAGAACCGCGCCTTCGACAGTCGCGGGGGTGCTGTCTTCCATCGACTCGGGCTTGTGGTGATCGTAGATGGCCCGTGAGATCGCCAGTTGCACGTCGGGCTTCATGCCTTCATCGAGTTGCTGCACGCGGGCGTAGAGACCGCCGACAATTCCCTGCAGTTCAGTGAACTCCTTTACGAGTTCCGTGGTCAGATCGGTTTTGGCCAGCAGCGCGGCTTTGTGGACTACGCCGGGTCGAATGGCCATACCGCTCTGTTTCACCGTCTCGGAAAGCCAGCTGGCCATGTGTTGCACGCGCAGCGTCTTGTCGTAGTAGCTGCCGAGATCTTTCTGGAACGTGACATTCCGCAGCAACTCGACGCGCTGGCGGAGAGTCTGTTTCTGGTCCGTCTGCCAGAAAAAACGGGCATCGTTGAAGCGGGCGCGCAAAACACGTTCGTTGCCGTGGCGGATCAATCCGTCCGAGTCGGCGGCCGTGTTGAGCACCGCCAGGAAGTGCGGCAGCAGTTTTCCATTTGCATCTTCGATGGCGAAATACTTCTGGTGGTCGCGCATCACCGTGACCAGCACCTCTTCGGGCAGATCGAGAAACTCGGGATCGAAGCTGCCGAGGACGGCTGAGGGAAATTCCGTCAGATTGACGACAGACGCGACCAGCGGCTTGTCTTCGCGCCAGCGCGCGCCGGGGATGGTTCGCGTCGCAGCGTCGAGGGCTTTGCGAATCACCTGCTCACGCTCGCCGGCGACCAGAACCTTCGCGCCGCGCAACGCTTCCACATAGGCGCTGGGCTTGGAGACGGCGACGGCTTCGCTGCCCGTTTCGCTGCCTGGTTCGCTGCCAAAGATGCGGTGTCCGCGGGAGGTCTTGCCGGCTGCGATGCCGAACAATTCCACCGGAACGACCTGCTCATCGAGCATCGCCACCAGCCAGCGCACGGGACGAACGAACACTTCCCCGCGCTTGCGCCAGTACATGGCCTTGGGCCAGTAGATAGTGGAGATTTCCTTGGGAAGCGCCTCGGCGAGAATCTCGGCGGCGGTGCGGCCTTTTCGCGTGACCGTGGCCGCCAGATATTCGCCCTTCGGAGTGCTGACTTTCTCCAGCTTGCCGACATCCACGCCGACCTTCTTGGCAAATGCGTGCGCGGCTGGTGTCGGCTGCCCATCTTTATATGCGACCTGCGCGGACGGGCCGTTCACCTGCTCGGTAATGTCCGGCTGGGAGGCGGGAATTCCGAAAGCCAGAACGGCCAGACGGCGCGGCGTGTCGAGATGAGAAACTTCGCCAGCTGGGTCGAGACGCTCGCGCTGCAACAGCGCGCTCAAGCGATCTCGGAGTTCCAGAGAAGCGGCGTCGATCATCCTCGCCGGAATTTCTTCGCATCCGATTTCGAGTAGAAAGTCAGGCATCAGGCGATCCGTTTATGCTCTCAGAATTACAAGAACCTGAATGTGAGCCGCGTCACAATCGAAGTGTGTCAATCGGCAAGGAAAGAGCTCTTACCACAGGGGGCACAGAGGCCCAGGGGGATTCTCATCCCACCGGAGCCAGATTCCCTTTCTTTTCCTTAGCCGCTGGCTTTGCAGCCTCGCCACTCTGCTCACTTTTTTCTTCAGCCGAGTACTGCTGGTCCATCCATGCCTTGGCGATCCCCACGGCCAGCGCCCGCACCCGCGCGATCACGCCGACGCGCTCGGTCACAGAAATCGCTCCCCGGGCATCGAGAATATTGAAGTAATGCGAACATTTCAGGCACAGATCATAGGCGCCCAGCAAAGGAAAGCGCGCCTTCTCGCGGACGACGTCATTGCCACCGCCTTCGCTCCTATCCTTGTCCTTGGTTAAAGCAGAATAACGCTCAATCAGTTTCTTGCACTCGTCTTCGCAGAGTTCGAAATGCTTCCATGTACTCTCGACATCCGCTGCTTCGAAGTTGTACACCGAGAACTGCTGCTCGTCGGCTAGGCGCACTTCTCCATATTTCACTTCCTTGCCCGTTTCGGGATCGCGCGCCCACACGATGTCGTAAATCGAATCCACATCTTGCAGGAAAGCGCACAGCCGCTCCAGCCCGTAGGTAAGCTCGGCGGAGATAGGGTCGAGGTCAACGCCGCCACACTGCTGGAAGTAGGTGAACTGCGTGACCTCAAGTCCATCGAGCATCACCTGCCAACCGATGCCCCACGCGCCGAGCGTCGGCGACTCCCAGTTATCCTCTTCGAACTTGATATCGTGCTGGCGGAGGTCAATGCCGATCGCGCCGAGCGATTCGAGATAGAGATCCTGTACGTTCTCCGGCGGCGGCTTCAGGATCACCTGCAACTGCAAGTGCTTGAACAGCCGGTTGGGATTCTCGCCATAGCGCCCGTCGGCAGGACGCCGCGAAGGCTGCACGTATGCAACCTTATATGGGTTCGGCCCCAGCACGCGCAGGAAGGTCTCCGGCGCCATGGTCCCGGCGCCCACTTCGACGTCGTAGGGTTGCTGAATGACCGCTCCGCGCTCAGCGAAAAAAGTCTGCAGCTTCAGGATGAGATCCTGGAAGGTCGGCGAATTGGAGTTGAGTGAGTTCACGTGATCAAAATAGGCTACTAGCTTCTAGCTACTGGCCTCTAGCAAACGGGCCCGCTTGATGCTCGCTAGTAGCCAGCAGCTAGTAGCCGATCTTCTCCAGCATTCCCGCCGTCACCAGCTTCTTCTCGATGTGCCGCTCCAGAATTTGGAGAAGAAACTTACGCAGATCGGCACACACCGCTTTCGGCCAGTCAATTTCGGCAAACTCGGAAACCCGCGAGCGCAGCATCTGGGCCGCAATCTTTCTCGATTCCGGCGACAGTTCCGACGACGCGACGCGCTTGTCGTCCAGGCACATCAAGCCGTCGGCGAGTGCGTGATAGAACGCCCGACTGCCGGCGCTGCTGTCATCGCCACTGTGAGCGAATGACCGTCCACAGACCACGCACTCCGAAAACTCCGGCAGGAATCCCATGAGCCGCGTCATCCACAGTTCGAAGTAGGTGAGCGGCATCCACAACACCGGGCCGCGCAGTTCCTGCAGAACGGCCAGACTCAACCGAAACACCGCGTCGCTCGCCTCGCGGTCGGGCATCAACTCGTCGAGCAACTCAGCGACGTGTCCCAACGCCACCGCCCGCGAATAACTGACTTCGCCGGCCAGCGGCGATTCGATCACCTCGCAGGAATCAAGCCGTGCCAGTTCCTGCCCTTCGCGGTCGTCGTAAAACGCCCGCACATACGTGAGCGGCTCGAGAGCGCCTCCGAAGCGGCGTCTCGACTTCATGGCCGCGCGCGCCACACCTTTCACCTTGCCTTC
>JBEKWX010000325.1:0-4855 GCA_049512675.1 Terriglobales bacterium
GCCGCGCCTTAGCGTACATGGCGATAGCGTCTGAACAATCTCCGTCGGCGTGACTGGAGATACCACGTGCAAAGAAGATTTCCCAGTTGGAATCGTCCTTGAACTGCTCAAGGACCCTCGCGAGAAGACGACGAAACTCGTCACCTTCTATTGTCACGTGCCTTTCTTGCGTCAAAAAAAGGATTGCATAAGCCGCGGTCCTGCGCAATTGACGCTGGATCTGATCTTTAAACTTGAGCACAGGTACTGCTGGGCTGTATTGGACATACTGGGGCGTTTGCGTCGGAGAGTGTGCGATAACACCCTTCGAGACTTGAAGCCTTGCTGTCGTTTCTGGAACTACGCGCATCAGAAACTGCTGCACCAGACTTCGCTGACCAACCGGCCAGCGATAGTCGGACCAGAGAGTGACAGTATTTTGTGTGGAGGGAAAACTATTCAAGACACTCTGAGTGGTGATGTCGACGATATAGATGTCGGGTTCGCGCGGAACCGGCCACTCCGCGGGGACCAGCGCGGCAAAAACTGGCAGCGGCTGCCGAGCCCAGTAATTGAGATGCTCGATCTCAAAGCTGCACGAAGCTCTCTCTGCCCCTGCGTCGAGTCTGCATTGATCGCCGGCCTTGACCTGAAGCCAAAAGTGGAGAAAGGGACGATTCTCCGCAACGGTTTCACAGTATAGGTCGACGCCAACATCCGTGTCGGCAGCGACAGGCCTGACCAGACATTCAGAGCTGAGCCTGCTCATAACTAGCGCCGTGCCATAGTTTCCCTTGAGTCGATTTTCTGTAACAAAGGGCATCCTCTGCTCCTGCACAACTGCTCTTAGGGCGTCACTTTCAAGGACTGAATCACGTCAGCGTCTGCACCTCAATGGAAAGCACCGCTGGAAGGTCGCGGACGATGGGGGACCAGCTGTCTCCGGCATCGGCTGATGCGTACACTTGGCCGCCTGTGGTGCCGAAATAGACGCCGCACTTGTCGAGCGCGTCGACGGCCATCGCGTCGCGCAACACGTTCACGTAGCAGTCGCGTTGCGGCAGGCCCTTGGTTAGCGGCTCCCACTCGTTTCCTCCGGTGCGGCTGCGGAAGACGCGCAGCTTGCCATCCGGAACAAAATGCTCCGAGTCGCTCTTGATGGGGACGACGTAGATGGTTTCGGGCTCGTGGGCGTGCACGTCGATCACGAACCCGAAGTCGGTCGGTAAATTACCGCTAATTTCCTGCCACGACTCGCCCGCGTTGTCGCTGCGCATGACGTCCCAGTGCTTCTGCATGAACAGCACTCCCGGACGCTGCGGGTGCATCGCAACATGGTGAACGCAGTGGCCGATCTCCGCATTCGGGTCGGGAATGTACTGCGAACGCAGTCCACGGTTGATCGGCCTCCACGTCTTGCCGGCGTCGTCGGTACGGAAAGCGCCGGCCGCTGAGATCGCGATGAAGATTCGGCCGGGGTTGCTGGGATCGAGAATGATGGTGTGCAGACACATGCCCCCGGCGCCCGGCTGCCAATCAGGGCCGGTGCCGTGGCCGCGCAGGCCGGCGAGTTCCTGCCAGTTCTCGCCGCCATCGGTCGAGCGGAACAAGGCGGCGTCTTCTACTCCAGCGTAGACCGCGTCGGGATCGGCGAGCGATGGCTCCAGATGCCACACGCGTTTAAATTCCCAGGGATGCTGCGTGCCGTCGTACCACTGATGAGTGGTGAGCGTCTTGCCAGTTTCTGCAGACGCGTCGTAGACGAACTTGTTGCTTGCGGCCTGCGGGGGACCTGGGGCGGGCGGCTTCCCTGGCGCCGTTCCGGGCTGGTGCCAGGTTTTGCCGCCGTCGTCTGAGCGTTGAATCAGTTGCCCGAACCATCCGCTTGTCTGCGACGCGTAGATGCGATTGGGATCGGCGGGCGATCCTTTCAGGTGATACATCTCCCAGCCCGCGAAGTGGGGGCCGCTAACATCCCATTTTTCGCGCTTGCCGTCTGATTCTAGAATGAAAGCGCCTTTGCGGGTACCGACCAGGACTCGTACCTTGCTCATGCTGCACTCCTTTGTTTCTGTTTCATACACCTTTTCTATTTCATTCACCTCGATAAGCTCGCTTCAGGCCTTCAATGTCGATCTTGGTCATTTGCAGCATGGCTTTGAAGACCCTTTGCGATTTCACCGGGTCTTTGTCCTGCATCAGTTCCATCAAAGCCCTGGGGATGATCTGCCACGATAGGCCAAACTTGTCTTTCAACCATCCGCATTGCACCTCTGATCCGCCTGCGGAGAGTTTCTCCCACAGTGCATCCACTTCCGCCTGCGTCTCGCAGTCGACAAAGAACGATATGGCCTGAGAAAAGGTGTAATGCGGACCGCCGTTCAGCGCCATGAACTTCTGCCCTTCAAGTTGGAAAGTCACCATCATCACGGTTCCTTTCGGCCCCGGCCCTGCGTCACCGTTGCGGGCCACGTTCAGGACTTTCGAATTCTTAAAAATGGAGGTGTAAAAATTAGCCGCTTCTTCGGCCTGGCCGTCGAACCACAAGAAGGGAGTGATCTTTTGCATATCGTTCTCCACCGTTGTACCGAATCTTTGTCATGCTAAAGTTGAGCCTGCGCCGCGGAACCACGGTTGTGCGTCCCGCGTCGCAGGCTCGTTCGCTTGCTCTCGCTTCTGGATCAGGTCTTAAGCTGCCTTTGCAGGCTGCGGGCGCATCTGTTTCATGAACTCACGCATGGCAGCGGTATGGCCCGGAGAGCGGCTTTCGATCCACGTTTCGTAGCGCTGCGCTGCTTTTTCCAGGTGCGCGAGGAACTGTTTGTTCACAAACCGCTCCCGAGCCTGCGGAACGACGGGCTTGACGCGTTCCCAGACCCCGAAAAATTCGCCACTGGTCTCAAAGAATAGATTTTCGTGAAGCAGACCGTAGTTGAGCATGGCGCAGGCTTGATCCCAATAGCTGAGCACCATCATCGCGAACGCGCCATTTTCCGTTCCCGGCGCCGCGAGTCGCATCCAGTCGTCGAGATTTTCCACGAAGTAGTTCTTGACAAACCAATCGCGGGCTTGGCGCAGCCGGGCCTCGCGGCGCATGTCATAGATCTGCAGGTGGAGTTGAGCTTGTTCGTGCGTGGGATTTGCATCCATGGTTGTCTCCTTTTGCTTCTATTGTTTTTTTGTGAATCGACCAGGTTGAAGTTCGACCTCATCTTTTTCTCGGCATTGTCTTCTTTGTATAGTCAGCGGCCTCGGTGAGCGGCCATGATTCAGATGTTCGGCAGTACGCCACCTGAGCTGCACAGGATAGAGAATATCCCCACGGGCAGAGATTATGTTACATATTACTTGTTAAATGCAAGTAAAAAATATATGATCAAAATATGTTGGAGAAGCGGAATGCCAAGCGCCGGTCGGAGTGTCCACTGAACGCTTCGGTGGAGATGTTGGGCGATCGCTGGTCGCTGTTGATCATTCGCGACATGATGCTCGGAGGGTTCCGGTCGTACAAGCAGTTTATGGAGTGCTACGAGGGGATCGCGACGAACATCCTGGCAGATCGCCTGCGCCGGCTGACTGCGAATGGAATCGTGACCGCGGCACCAGACCCGCGGGACGGACGGAGGCTGATTTACCAGCTGACACCGAAAGGGATTGGCCTGGCGCCGGTGCTCACGGAAATGGTCCTCTGGGCGGCCGCGCACGAAGATACCGGTAATCAAGCGCTCGTCCAGTTCATGCGGGCGGACAAGAACGGGTTTCTTGCTGGAGTGCGGGAACGCTGGGAAAGCGCAAGTCCGAAGAGCGCAAGGCCACGGGGAGCCAGTCGATGTTAACTAGGGAAACTCTGATTAAGTGTCGGCAAAAGGCATTAACCACAGGGTACACAGGGGTACACGGAGGGCCCCGGGGACTTAATCAGAACTTCCCTAGACAATGTTCAAACTTTATTCAAGCCTTGTTCAAGCCTTCCGGCAAGCTCAAGCCTTCTTTTTGGTGGGCTTGGGTTTTAGCGTTTTGACATATTCGTAACTGAGTTCGAGGTACTTCTGCAGTTCTCTCGTGTTTTTCAATAATGCGTCTGGAACGGCTACGTATTCCTTCATGACGGCGCCGTAGGACTTGAACAGGGTGGTATTGTGCTTCTTCAGAAATTCCTCGCGCTTATCCTGGGGAAGCCGGATAGCCAATGAGCGCGATCCATGCAATAAGGTAAACATGTGACCATTCAGGGAAGTGTAAGGGTTGGCGTCTCCCTTGCGTTCGATTTCAGGAAGGGTTCGGATGAGCTTGTCGTAGAGATCTACTTTGAGGTCAATTTTATTGGCTGGTTTATTGGCAGGGATCGGGCTCCTTTTGGGCGAGCTCATAGGCTTTTCCTCAACTGCGAAGTTGAGAACGCAGGGATAGCAGAATACACCATACACATATAAAGGGGCGCGGCGGCATCGGTTGCCGATTCTTTGCCTCCATTCCTGGAAGCGGGAAGCGAGGGTTTTCCGGAACCGGACGTACACTCCCTTTCGGTAACCCCGGGTAATCGTCGGTAACCATCGAACTGAGGGTGCGCGGCCTTACAATCAGCTTACTCCGCGATCCCGGTTGCGCGGTTTGCGGGGTTTCGCCCGGGAATCTCCCGGCGAGGTTAGGACCCGTTCGGCAACGCTCGAGGAAATCGCGGGCGTTCGGCGGGAAAAAGGCTGGAGTCCGCTTGGTTTCAACAAACAGAAGGTTCTCAGCGCCGCGGAAAAGTTTGTCCAGCAGGGCAAGCTGCAGAACGCCATTGCTGAGTATGAAAAGGTCCTGAAGCACGATGCCAAGGATCTAACCGTCAACAACACCATCGGCGATCTCTACGCGCGTCTGGGCGACAACG
>JBEKWX010000326.1:0-4680 GCA_049512675.1 Terriglobales bacterium
CCAGTCTGAACCGGGGCTGTGGGACCGCCCGCAGCCCGGATAATCGGGTGATCGGAAAGTGCGGGGAAAGATGGCCCGATCACCCGAGGACCCGATGCCTCAGAAGTGATCGTCCGCCACCCGCCTCGGACGCTCCAGCGCTCGCGCTTGAATTACGCGGTCCCACGGGCTGGCCTGCCAGTTGTCTTTCTTGCGCTCCGTGTGGATCCACGGCGGCAGGGTCATCAAAAGCCGGCCACTGAGGGAATGAAGATAAGGTTCGTAGAGCATCCGAAGTTCCGCCAGCCGACCGGACGCATCCGCGACATTATTGCCCGCAGCGTCATCGCCCAAACGATCATTGAGCGTCACACCATGCTTGGCGAGTTCCGCTCGCAGCCGGATTAGATCTGCTGCCGTAAGCCGCTCGGCATCATGCGGAATGTATTCCGCTCGCACCACCTGGGCGAGATCGACGGCAGCATGCCGCGCCATGGCGAACGTGAGCTTGGCCTGGTCGGGGTGGACGCCTTCCACGCCGGCCGTAACCAGCGACGTGACATCGAGCATAACCGTCAGCGCGCCCAACCACGATTGATTGCCGTGCTGCGACCGGAAGAAAACCAGCACCGGATAGGAAATGTGACTCGACAGGAGATCGGCGCACCAGTGTTCCCAGTCGCGAAAAATTTGGTCGAGCACGGTTTGCTCGGGACAGCAACCCAGCCGGCCAAGAAACTCGGCGGCGCTCGGTGGCGATCCGGCGCGCGCATCGAGCAGCGAAATTTCAGTCTCGCGCGCAGCGAATGAGTTGTAGATAACCGGCACGTATCCGATCACAACTCCGAGGAACGCGAAGCCCATGCCCGCTTCCATCACGGCAAGGGCACGGGCGGCGGAGTTATTGGGCGTGATGTCTCCATAGCCCAACGTGAAGAAAGTTTCGCCGCTCAGATAGATCACTTTCCCGAACGTGATTTTTTCATTGCCCAGCGTCAGATGCTCGCCCAGTCCGTACTGTACGCAGGCAAATCCAATAATCAGCCCGAGCGCCCAAAAACCCAGCAACGGGAACAGCGACAGCGGTCCAAAGTACGCCAGGAAGCTTTCGCGCCGGCTCGCGGACTTGATATGCCGCCCCACCCGGGTCCAGAGGCGCCAGGTTTTCTGGTAGAACCGGGCCGAGATGCGGAAAAAAGTCCGGCTGACCCGCCGCGGCAAAACAATGGTCTCAAACGCATCCATCAGGATGACGAAGATCAGAACAATGCCGGCGATCGATGCCCACCAATGCATAGATGAGAGTTCAGATGAAGCCGGAATGGTAGCAGATTCAGAAATGAACAAAAGCAAGGCGATGGCTATCACAGATTCAGCCCACTTGACCCTCTAGAACGAATGAGTCCGGAGGACGAGCTAGCTTAGCCCAGCGCTTCAGCGCTGGGTAGGCAGCCAAACTTGAGATTAAGTCCCGGAGGGACGACCCATGTCGCACACCTATTCGAGTCTGCGTATCCACGTGATCTTCAGCACCAAAGAGCGACAAATACGCCTGCCCGAGGAAATCCAACCCAAACTCTGGGCCTACATCGCGGGCATCGCCCGACATCACGAATTCGAGGCTATCAGGATCGGTGGCGCTGGAGATCATTGCCACGCCTTGATCCTGCTGCCGCCACCAATGCCGCTCTCAAAGGCAGTCCAAACTCTGAAGGGCTGCTCCTCCAAATGGCTCAACGACACGAGTGTGGCCGGAGGGAGATTCGCGTGGCAGGAAGGATATGGCGCATTCAGCGTCAGCGCATCGCAGACGGCTGCAGTAGTCGAATACATTGGGAATCAACCGGAGCATCACAAGAAGCGGAACTACGAGGAAGAATTTCTGGAGTTGCTCAAACGATATGGCATTGCCTGCGATCCGGCGCACGTGCTGGGATAGGTGGGCCGTCCCTCCGGGACTTGATCTCTTCCGCCTGCCCACCCAGCGCTGAAGCGCTGGGCTAAGCTGGGTCGTCCCTTCGGGACTGGAAAGCGGCCGAACCTCAAAGCGCGAATACACCGCGAAACTGATCCGAGGTCGCTCCAAGCATTTCGCCAGCTGGCCTGAGTATCAAGAAATCAAAACAACTTCCCCGGGTTTGCCGCCGCCCACTCTTACGGCGCTGCGTGCGCCGCGTCCAGGGCTTTCTTTACTGCCTGCAATTCTTTCAGCAAGCCGCGCAGATTGCGCGTGTCGAGCGCATTCGCGCCGTCGCTTTTCGCTTCTTTCGGATTGTCGTGGACTTCCATGAACACTCCGTCCACGCCCGCCGCCACCGCCGCGCGCGACAACACCGGGATAAACTCCGGCTGGCCTCCGCTTACCGCGGGCTGATCTTCATCACCGTGCGAAGCCGACGGCAGTTGCACCGAGTGCGTCGCGTCAAACACCACCGGCGCAAACTTGCGCATGATGGCCAGCGAGCGCATGTCAACCACCAGATTGTTATAGCCAAAACTCGACCCGCGCTCGGTCACGAAAACCTGGCTATTCCCCGCATCGCGGCACTTTTCGGTGGCGTGCTTCATGTCCCAGGGCGAAACAAACTGCCCCTTCTTGATGTTCACCGGACGCCCGCTGAGCGCCGCCGCCACCACCAGATCGGTCTGCCGGCAAAGAAACGCGGGTATCTGCAGCACGTCGACTACCTCCGCGACGGCGGCGACGTCGGCCACCTGATGCACATCGGTCAGCACCGGAATGTGCACTTCATCTTTGACCTTCTTCAGAATGCGCAGGCCTTCCTTCATGCCCGGCCCGCGATAGCTGCGGATCGAGGTGCGGTTCGCCTTGTCGTACGACGCTTTGAAGATGAAAGGGAAATTCAGCGATCGAACCACGCCCTTGATGATCTCCGCCATGCGCAGCGCGTGTTCTTCGCTCTCAATCACGCAGGGCCCGGCAATGAGGAACAGATCTCCGGAGCCGACGCGAACGTTATCGATTTGGAAAGACAAGGTCAAAGAATTTGTAATTGGGTAATTTGTAATTGGTAATTTAAACCCGGTCGCAGTCCCTCAATCGTAAGTTTTCAAATTACAAATTACAAAATTACAAATTCTTTTCTATCTCCGTCCCACATTATCCGGCCGCAAGAACATCTCCACCTCGGCCGATTCCTTGTGCTCTTTAAGCTTCTGCCCGTGTTCGTAGGCCGCGCCCACGAACGCCTTAAACAGCGGATGCGGCTCCAGCGGCTTCGATTTGAATTCCGGATGGAACTGGCATCCGATGAAGAACGGATGGCCCGGAATCTCGACTATTTCAACGTAAGTGCCGTCCGGAGTAGAGCCGGAAATGCGCAGCCCGGCGGCCACCATGGGCTCTTCGTACTCGCGGTTGAACTCGTAACGATGCCGGTGCCGCTCGCTGATCTCGGTCTGCCCATAGACTTTGTAAGCCAGCGTTCCCGCCTCGATCTTGCACGGCCACGCCCCCAGCCGCATCGTACCGCCCAACTCCTCCACGCCCCGCAACTCCCGCAGCTTGTAGATCACGCGATGCGGAGTCGCCGGATCGAACTCGCTCGAATTGGCATCCGCCAATCCGCAGACGTTGCGCGCATATTCAATGCAAGCCGTCTGCATACCCAGGCAGATTCCGAAGTAAGGCACATGCTTCTCGCGCGCGTACTGGATCGCCCGCAACATGCCTTCGATGCCACGCTTGCCGAAGCCGCCGGGCACGAGCAAACCGTCGTATTCTTCCAACTGCGCTTCATAACTCTTGTCGGCGTTGTCAGCGGCCTCCAGGCCCTCGGCGTCGACCCAATTCACTTCCAGTTTCAGGTTGTGCGCCAGCGCGCCGTGCACCAGCGCCTCTTTCAGCGACTTGTAGGAATCCTCGTACATCACATACTTTCCGACGATGCCGATCCTTACCACATCTTTCGGGTTATAGACCCGGTGCACCAGGTCGTTCCACTTCGAAAGATCGCGCTCCTTCGCCTCCAGGCGCAGACGGCGCAGGATCAATGTATCCACTTCTTCATGCGCGAACACGATCGGCACTTCGTAGATGGACGCAACATCCTTCGCCGTGATCACCGCTTCTTCTTCGACGTTGCAGAAGGACGCAATCTTTGACTTAATCTCCGAGGAAAGGAAGCGGTCGGTGCGGCAGAGCAGGATGTCCGGCTGAATTCCTGAGCTGAGCAATTCTTTGACGGAGTGCTGGGTCGGCTTGGTCTTCAATTCCTGCGCCGCGGCGATAAAAGGCACCAGCGTCACGTGCACGAACAAAGTGTTATCGCGGCCCAGTTCCTGCCGCATCTGGCGGATCGCCTCGATGAAAGGCAGCGACTCGATGTCGCCCACCGTGCCGCCGATTTCGACGATCAGCACATCCACGTCCTGAGCGACTTTCTTCGTCGCCGCCTTGATTTCGTTGGTGACGTGCGGAATCACCTGCACCGTCTTGCCCAGGTAATCGCCCCGCCGCTCTTTGGCGATAATCTGCTCGTAGAGGCGCCCGGTGGTCCAGTTGTTATCGCGAGAAAGTTTGGCGTGGGTGAAGCGTTCGTAGTGACCGAGGTCGAGGTCGGTTTCGGCGCCGTCGTCGGTGACGAACACTTCGCCGTGCTGAAACGGCGACAGTGTCCCCGGATCCACGTTCAGGTAGGGATCGAACTTCATCAGGTTGACCTTGAGGCCGCGGCTTTC